>JADYUE010000001.1:300000-419318 GCA_021531615.1 Fusobacterium varium
TTTCTTCTCCCTTCTCTGCTCCTACTTCAACAACCTTTCCATCTTTAAATTTTAAATAGAAATTTTCAATTAGATTTCCACCATAACAAAATGGTTTACTACTATATACAATACCATTAACTTCATCTTTCTTAGGTAGAGTAAATACTTCCTCTGTTGGCATATTTGCTACAAAATATACTCCATCTTTTGAAGTTTCTCCACCAGCTGTCCAAATATGTCCCTTTGGTAATCCTATCTCTAAATCTGTTCCTAAAGAGTTTCTATATCTTAATTTTCTAAATTTCATACTATTTAGATAGTTCATAGTATCTTTTAAATTTGTCAGATGTTTATTCCACTCTTCAACAGGATTTTCACTATCTGCTCTCACTATTGAAAGTATTTGATTCCATAATTTTTTCTTTGCCTCTTCTCCTTGAAGTTCAGGATATATTTTTTTGCTCCAAGCATCAGTAGGAATTGATACTACACACCATTGAATTTCATTATTCATAGCCTTTTCATAGTATCCTTTCAAAGCGATACTTCTAGCTTTTTGAGCTCTTGCAACTCTCTCTTGATTTACATCTTTTAAAATCTCTGGATCAGTAGCATAGATACTTAAAAAAGCTGCTCCTTTCTCTGCATAATCTTTCATCATATCAGCTTGATATTTAGGATAGATATCAAAAATCTCTTCAGCTCCATAAATATACCTATATTTTCCACAAACTTCATCTACCCAATTTATAACTACCTCTTTAGCTCCAAATTTATATGCTATTTCTACAAATTTTCTAGTAAATTCAAAAGTTTCCACTGGTGCACTTACAACTAAAATTTGTCCCTTTTGTATATTTATTCCTATTCTAATAATCAGTTCTATATAGTTAGCAATCTCTTTTCTCATTCTCTTCTCCTTAATCTATTCTAAATCTTCCTTTGGAAATAAAGTTATTGATATATTTTGCTGTTCCCATCTTCTTATGAATTTCCTCATGTACAAGAGGAATTAACAATGTATCCTTTGCACTATCTAACATACACTCTTTAGAATTTAAAAGTCCATCATTGAACTCTCCCAACCATCTACTAAAAATCCCCTCTGTTTCTGTTCCAATTATTACTCCTATCTCTATTTTAGGATTTTTAACTTCAAATTTCTTTCCTTTCCCTAAAACTCTTAAAGGTTTAAATATTGTATCAAGTAGTGGAAAAACTCTTTTCAATCTTCTATGAACTACTGAATCCCTTAGAGGAGCAGCAATAAGTATTATTTTATCTACTATTCCATCAACTTCCTCATCTTTTAAAGTTTCCTCTATTAATTTTCCCCCTAATCCATATCCAATTAAAACAATCTCCTCTTTTTCAATCATTCCACCATATTTCAGATCAAGCAGGAATTTTTTTAGCATCTCCTTTGAAAATTTTATATCTGGAAAAGTAAGAGGAAAATTTAGATTTTCCACTTTATACCCTAATGATTTTAAATTTTGTTCTAAAGATTCCATATCTTTATAGCTTCTATGAAACCCATGAATCAACACTATTCTATAGTTCATCTTCTCACTTTCCTTTTCAATATTTTATTCATTTTCATTATATCATTTTTTTAGAAGAACTTTATTAAAAAATGAAAAATAATAGATAATTTTTTATTTTTTATGGTATTATATCTTTAGAAATCAAAAACAGAGGAGGAAATTATGCAGAAAAAAAGATTGATTTTATCTATTTTCCTATTACTTTTTATCTCTCTTATAGCTTTAGGGGAGAAGATAGAAAATAGTAAAAATTTACTTACAGGAAAACTTCCTAATGGGATTACCTATTATATTTATAGAAATAAGAAACCTGAAAATAGAGCAGAATTAAATCTTATTGTAAAGGCAGGTTCTCTTTTTGAAGAGGAGCAAGAGCAGGGAATAGCTCATTTTATGGAGCACATGGCATTTAACGGAACTACTAAGTATGAAAAAAATGAGATGATAAAATATTTAGAATCTATTGGTCTTAGTTTTGGTGGAGATTTAAATGCTTATACATCCTTTGATAGAACTGTTTACAAGTTAAATGTCCCTACTGATAATATGAAGTCTTTTGAAGAGGGTGTTGAAGTTTTAAGAGAGTGGGCTACTGAGGCAACTCTTGATCCTGAACAAGTTGAAAGTGAAAAAAAGGTTATCATAGAGGAGTGGAGATTGCGTCAAGGACTAGCTCAAAGATTGGGAGATACTCAAAAGAAAGCTATCTTTTCTGGTTCAAGATACTTTGATAGATTTCCTATTGGACTTCCTGAAACTATAAATGGAGCTACTTCTGATATTATTAGAGGATTTTATGAAAAATGGTACACTCCTAAAAATATGGCTGTTGCTATTGTAGGAGATATTGAACCTAAAAAAGCTGAAGATCTAATAAAAAAATACTTTAACTTCCAAGAAAAAACTCAATTTACTCAAGGGAAAGATTACAAACTTAAAGATCTTAAAAATTCATATATAGTTTTTAAAGATCCTGAAATTAGATATACAACTTTAACTATCACTAAATTTTTAGATAGAAAGATAATTAATACTACTGAAAATTTTCAAGATTCAATAGAAAATCAACTTCTATTTAATATTTTAAATACAAGAATTATAAATCTAACTAAAGAAAGTAACTGCCCTATTATTGAGGGAGCTGTTTATAGTTACAATATCAATAAATATACTGATATTTTTAATACTGCTGTTGCTCTTAGAGAGGATAAAATTCAAGAGGGAGTCGCCCTTATAAACAATATTTTAAAATCATCATCTATAAATGGAATCTCTGAAAATGAGTTAGAACTTGAAAAGAAAAATATGTTTAATTATTACAAAACTATTGTTGCCAATAAAGATAGTATCCAACATGATACCTATATAGATGCTATTGTAAATCACGTAATAGATGGAGAAAGTTTTGTTGATGTTGATACTGAATTTGAAATATTCCAAAAAGTACTAAAAAATATAGATGTTAAAATTTTAAATAAGAAAATAAAAGATATTTATAGTAAAGAGGGAGTATATTTTCTATCAGCACCTGAAAAAGACACTATTATATCTGAGAAAATCTTAAAAGAGATTATTGAAAACGATAGAAAAAACAGTAAAAATCTTTTAACTTTTTCAAATAATATTCCAACTCTTCCACCATTAAATTTAAAAGCTGGAGATCTAAAAAAAGTAGGCAATGATGAATGTATTCTTTCAAATGGAATTAAAGTAAAGGTTAAAAATAGTGATTTTGAAAAAGATAGAATATATATTAAACTTTTTAAAAGAGAGGGAAGTTCAATTAATGATTACAACGAGTATTTAAACTCTCTATTTGCTACTAATTTAGTTTTAGATTCTGGAGCAAGTACATTAAAACCAAATGAAATAGAGACATTTATGAAAGGTAAAAACTTTAATATCTCATCATATATAAATGATTACGAGCAAGGATTTACTATTATGAGTGATAGAGAAAATCTTATTCCTGCTTTAGAGTATTTAAACTATGCAATTAGAGAGCCTAAAATAGATAGTGAAGTTTTCAACACAGCTATTTTAAATGCAAAGGAAAGTATTAAAAATAGAGAAAACTCTCCTAAAGCAGTTTTTGGAGATAAAGTTGCTACTATTTATAGTGGAAATAATGAAAGAAGAAAACCTTTTACTTTAGAAGATCTGAAAAATATTAAAATAGATAAATCATTAGAATTATACAAAGAAAAATTTGATAATTTTAATGAATACAACTTAATTATTGTAGGGGCTTTTGATAATAAAGAGTTACCAAATATATTAAAAAAATATTTTGCCTCTCTTCCATCAGAAGAAAAAATCATAACTCCTAAATCTTTAAATTTGAATATTCCTAAGAGTATTGTAAATGAAAAAGTTATCAAAGGGGTAGATAAAAAGGCTACTGTTTCTCTTATCTTCCCATATAATTCAAACTATGGATACAAAGAGAGAGTTTTATACAGTGGATTTTCTAGAGTTTTAAATATCGCCCTTATTGAAGATATTAGAGAGAAAATTGGTGGAGTTTACTCTATCTACTCTAAAACTTCCCTTTCTCCTAATAACTTTGGAGAAGATTTTTTAAGTATCAGCTTTAGTTGTGATACTAATAGAGTAGACGAGATTACAAAAGCAGTTATTAAATCTATAGATTCACTTTTACAAGATATTGACCAAAAGAAAATTGATAGTGTTATAAAAAATTATGAGTTATCATATGATACTGAGCTTAAAGAAAATAGTTTCTGGGTAAACTATCTTTATCAAAAAGCTACAGTTGGAAAAGATTATAAAGTTCCCACTCCTAAAGAGTATAAAGATATTTTAACTAAAGAAAATCTAATAAATTACAATAAAAAAGCTATAAATTTAAATAACTATATCAATGTTACTTTAATTCCTGAAAAGGAAAGTTTATAATATATTTAAAGGAGGATACTATGCCACATTTAAAAGTAAGAGGTATGGATAAAAAAGCACTTATTGAAAATAGCAAGGAGATAATTGATGGTTTAACAAATATTATCAAGTGTGATAGAAACTGGTTTACTATTGAGCACATTGACACTGAGTATATTTTTGATGGAAAAATTGTTGATGGATATACTTTTGTTGAACTATTTTGGTTTGAAAGAACACCTGAAGTTAAAGCTATGGTTGGGGAATTTCTTACTAGAATGATTAAAAAGATAAATGGGAATAAAGATTGTTGTGTAATTTTCTTCCCTCTACGTGGAGAAGATTACTGTGATAATGGAGAGTTTTTCTAATGAAAATAATATTCTCTCCTAGCAAAGAGATGAAAGTTGGAGAGTTAAACTCTCCATTTTCTTTCTCACCTAAATTTAAAAATGAAAGTAATGAAATTCTAAATATCTTAAAAACTTTAAATAAAACTCAAATTGAAAAGATTATGAAGATAAAGGGTAAACTTTTAGAAGAAACTTATAATAATATAATAAATTATGACTCACTTTCAGAGATAAAAGTTATAAATCTCTATAATGGTGTAGCTTTTAAAAAGTTAGAAATAGAAAGTTACACTTCTAAAGAATTGGAATATCTTAACGATTCACTTATTATATTATCAGCTATGTATGGAGCTCTTAATCCCTTTGACAACATTAAAAAATATAGATTAGATATGACTATGAAAATTTCAGAAAACTCTCTTTACTCCTTTTGGAGTGAGAAAGTCACTAGTTACATTAATGATCTTTTATCACAAGATAATGAGAAAATACTTTTAAACTTAGCCTCTAATGAATATTCAAAAATGATTAATAAAAAGACTTTTAATTTTAAGATGATAACTGTTGATTTTAAAGAGTTAAAAAATGGAAAATATTCATCTGTTAGTAGTTTTTCGAAACAGGGAAGAGGAATGATGTTAAACTATCTGATTAAAAATCAAATTACTAATATAGAAGAGATTAAAAAATTCAATGAAGAGAATTACTCTTTTAATAGTGAGTTATCTAATGAAAATACTATTATTTTCTCAAGATAATTAATTATATAAAATAAACTATAATTTATCTAACTAAGCTCAGTTATCTAGCACATCGCTAGATTTTGACAAAGTACCTTTGTATTTAGCGATTATTAGTCAATTTTAGTTATCTTTATTTCTTTTAAATATCAGCTAAATTCCATGTCAAAGAATAAAGAGAGAGTAAAACTCATCTGACTAAAATTCCGAAACTCGACTTCGTCTTCAAACACGTCGGAATTTTTAGCGTCAGATTTCGTAACTCTCTCTAATATTCTTCTCCAAATTACATTTAGCTGATATTAGGAATAACTCTAATTAAAAAAGTAGATTATCCCCAACATCAAGTTGATGTAATTTCCAAAAGTAGAGGAGTACAAACGACTACTACTTTTGGAAATTATAACTAAATAATAAGAGGACAAGAAACCTTGTCCTCTATCTTTATTCTCTACAAATTCCTTGCTCTTTTGCCACTTTTTTAACTGCTGCTGCTACTGCATCTGCAACTCTAGGATCAAAAGCATCTGGAATTATATAATTTTCATTTAACTCTTCCTCTTTAATAAGTGAAGCTAATCCATTTGCTGCTGCAAGTTTCATCTCTTCAGTTATCTTCTTAGATTTAGCCTCTAATGCACCTTTAAATAATCCTGGGAATACAAGAACATTGTTGATTTGGTTAGGATAGTCTGATCTTCCTGTTCCTACTATTCTTGCTCCACCTGCTAAAGCATCTTCTGGCATAATCTCTGGAACTGGGTTAGCCATTGCAAATATTATTGCATCTTTATTCATAGTTTTTACCATTTCAGTAGTTAAAATATTTCCAACTGATACCCCTACAAATACATCTGCGTCTTTAATTGCTACTGATAGATCCCCTTTAATATCATCTGGGTTAGTAAGTTCTGCTAACTCTCTCTTAGAGAAGTCATAAGAATCTTTCTCACTTCTTCTAAGAATTCCTGGTCTATCTAATACAAGTAGATTTGTTACTCCTAATTTATGAATAAGTTTTGCTATTGAACTTCCTGCTGCTCCTGCTCCGTTTACAACAACTTTTGCTTCAGAGAATTTTTTACCTAAGAATTTAAAAGCATTTATTAATCCTGCTGCAACTACTATAGCAGTTCCATGTTGATCATCATGGAATACTGGAATATCTAATTCCTCTTTTAATCTTGTTTCTATCTCTATACATCTAGGGGCAGAAATATCCTCTAAGTTTATTCCTCCAAGCCCTGGAGCTAATAATTTTGCTGTTCTTATAATTTCTTCAGGATCTTTAGTATCTAAACAAATTGGAATTGCATCTACTCCTGCAAACTCTTTAAATAGAACACATTTTCCTTCCATTACTGGTAGTGCTGCTTCTGGTCCTATATCTCCAAGTCCTAATACTGCTGTTCCATCTGTTATTACTGCTACTAAATTTCCTTTAGAAGTATATTTATAAACATCCTCTTTATTTGCAGCAATTTTTCTACAAGGTTCTGCTACCCCTGGAGAGTAAGCTAAACTTAAATCATCTTTATTTTTTACTGCAACCTTTGATACTATTGACAATTTTCCTTTATTTTTTTCATGTAATTCTAAAGCTCTTTCATATACTGTTGGCATAATGTTACCTCCATTTTCTATTTACTTTATAATCCTATTATAGACCTTTTATTTGATAATGTAAAGATATTTTTTATTTTTATGTTTTATTTACGTAAAACTTTACCAAAAATAGAACGTAGATCAACTTAATTTTCTAAAATGAAAAATTATTTTCAAATAAAAGAAAAGGAGATTTCTCTCCTTTTCTAAAATTTTATTTTAATACACCTAGTTTTATTAGTTTTTCCTTATTTTCATCAATGAATCTATCATTTACTACATAAGAGATTGATTTTACAATTTCAGCATCATAACCATTGAATGTGATCTCAACTTTTTTCTCTTTTTCCTTAAATTCCTCTTTTCCCTCTTTTAAAATATCAGCTAGTTTTTCAAGGTCGATTCTTGTAATTAAACTTTCTTTAATTTTCATAATTGTTCCTCCTTTGAAATTAATCTCTTTCTTATAATGATTATTCAAAGGATACCTCTTACTTCCTTTATTAACCTAAAAATAAACTAAATAAAAAATTAGCTGACATTCCTGCTATAAGTCCACCTATTGTGTGACTAAAGATAGCTTTTCCAGTAAGTTCTCTATAATTTAAACTATCCATCATAGCAACATGGGTACTTAAATATCCACTCCAACACATTCCCATACTTGTAAATACTGCTATTTCCCTTGCTCCTATTACCCCTTCCTTTATAAATTGAGGTACAAGTCCAATAGCTGCTCCAACTGCTCCTAAAGCTGTAATAGGAAAAGCTATTGCCTCTGGACTACTAAATCCAAATAGAGGTTTTAAAATAAAGTTTAATTTTGCTCCTATTATTGGTAAAACTCCAATTCCTTCATAGGCAGCCCCTGTATATCCGCCTTCTGGCATTCCATTAGTTAAGATTAAAACTGTTGTACAGATAATTATAACTCCAGGAATTATTGCAATTCCCATATCAACTCCAATTTTTCCTCCCTCTAACATAGCCTCTAAAAATCTTCCAAATACAGATCCACTTCTTATCTCTCTAGTATCAAAAACAAATTTTTCTACCTTTGTTTCCTCTTCTAATTCTCCTAGCTCTTTAAAATATTTTTTACTGTAATGGATCATCAGATTTACACTTACTATACTTCCAATAACTGCCCCTAAGTTTCCAATTAAAACAGGTTTAAAAAGATTTACCTTTAATAATCCTCCTTGAGCTATCATAAATGCTGATACAATAAATCCCATACCAAAAGATGTTCCAAGATTTGTTAAAGCTGTAAATTGATAGTTTTTAAAATATTTTTTAAACTCTTTATTAGCTGCTAACCCTAAAACTGCTGGATTATCTGAAATATATGTAGTTACAACTGCCAAAGCTGATGCCCCTGGCAATCTATATAGAGGATAGATAACAAAATATAGTATCTTATTTATCAACGCAATAACCCCAAATTCTGAAAGGATAGATGATAATGCTCCAGCTAATACTGCTACTCCCATTATAAAAAATACTGTATTTATCAATAGATCATGTGCTGTTCCCATAATTGTATTGATCATATTTACTGGACCCATTATTTTAGCTATAGCAGTACAAACACCTCCTAATAATCCCAAACATACAAAGGCTTCTAAACTGATAGCTTTCTTTTTTAATTTATTCATAAAAAAACACTCCTTTTTAAAGTCATACTTTAAAAGTATAGCATCCAATATAAGGAGTGTCAATATTTTTAAACTATTTTAAAAGAAATGGACAAAATAAAAAACTAATTAGAATTTCAACTTATATAAAAGCTGACACTCTAATTAGTTTCTCTAATTACATGCTTTTTAACATCTCTTTAACTATCTTAGCTGAGTTATCTGCTGCTAAAACTTCAAACTCTTCATAAACCATTGTTGCACTTCCATCAGCTTTATCAGACATAGCTCTTAAAACTACAAAAGGTACACTATATGTTTTAGCTACTTGAGCAACTACTGCCCCTTCCATCTCTACTGCTGAGGCATTAAAAGTTTTTCCTATCCAATTTACTTTATCTTTAGAAGCTATAAATTGATCTCCAGTTGCTATTCTTCCAATTTTTACCTTATCTTTTCCTAAAACTTTCACTGCTGAATCATAAGCTACTTTTTTTAACTTTTCATCTGCTTTAAACTCTACTGTTTCTTGTCCTGGGATTAATCCTACTGGTCTACCAAAAGCAGTAAGATCCACATCATGTTGAACTAAATCTTCAGATACAACTATATCAGCTATATTTAAAGAGTTATCTATTGCACCTGCAACTCCTGTAAATATTATCTTATCTACCTTATACTCTCTAATAACTGTGTTGGCTCCTATAGCTGCATTTACCTTTCCTACTCCAGTTTTTAATAAAACTATATCCTTTCCTTCTAACTTTCCTTGAAAATACTCAATCTCTCCAATTTTTTCTGATTTAATATTTTTTATATCTTTTTTTAGAAGTTCAATTTCTGAATCCATAGCTCCTATTAAAGCTATTCTCTCTCCAAAAGCTAAAGTCCCCATCAATAAACTTAATAAAAATACAACAATTTTTTTCATATCTTCCTCCCATAAAAATTTAGACTAGAGAGCTTTTCTCTAGTCTAAACAATATACTATCTATTTAAAGCTTTTTTTAGTTCTTCTACTTTATTGCATTTTTCCCAAGGAATATCTAAATCTGTTCTTCCAATATGTCCAAAAGCAGCTAGATCTTGATATTTGAATTTTCCACTTCTCAATTCAAGTTCTTTTTCGATTCCTCTAGGAGTTAAATCAAATACTTTTTTAATAGCTTCTGCTAATTCATATTCATCTACTTTTCCTGTTCCAAATGTATCTACTTTTATTGAAGTAGGTTCAACTACTCCAATTGCATAAGATAATTGGATTTCACATTTGTCAGCTAAATCTGCTGCAACAACGTTTTTAGCTACCCATCTTGCTGCATAAGCTGCTGATCTGTCAACTTTAGAAGGGTCTTTTCCAGAGAAAGCTCCTCCACCATGTCTAAAGTATCCACCATAAGTGTCAACTATAATTTTTCTTCCTGTAACTCCAGTATCTCCGTGAGGTCCTCCAATTACAAATCTTCCAGTTGGATTGATATGGAATTTTTTAACTTGAGCTGGATCTAAGTTATAGCTTTCTAGTACTGGTTTAATTACTTTTTCTATAACTTCTTCTCTTATTTGTTCTTGTGTTACATCTGGATTGTGTTGAACTGATACTACTACTGTATCAACGTGATCTACTTTTCCATTTTCATCATAAGCTAAAGTTACTTGTGATTTTGAATCTGGTCTTGCCCATGCTAATTCTTTTGATCTAGTCATTTTAGTAAGTCTTACTAAGATTTCTCTTGCTAAAACTATTGCTAATGGCATTAATTCTGGAGTTTCTTTAACTGCTCCTCCAAACATTATTCCTTGGTCTCCTGCTCCTCCAATATCTACTCCCATAGCTATATCTGGAGATTGTGAGTGAATTGCATTTAAAACTCCACAGTTAGAGTCAAATCCCATTCCTTCTCTATATCCAATTTCATCTATTTTTCTTCTAACGATATCTTGGATATCAATATATGTTGTAGTTGTAATTTCTCCTCCTACAACAACTTGTCCTGTAGTACAAAATACTTCACATGCTACTCTTGAATTAGGGTCATCTGCTAAACAAGCATCTAATACAGCATCTGAAATTTGGTCTGATACTTTATCTGGGTGTCCAGGAGATACAAATTCTGATGTGAAATAAGTTAATTTTTTCATTTTTTCCTCCTATAATAATCAATCAAAATAATAATAACTATAAAAATAAAAAATCCCTTCATCTCAAGACAGATGAAGGGATTAAAACACTTATTCTATAATCCATTCCATCTATCAGGAGTTAGCACCACACTTTTTAATAAGCAGGTTGCTGAGATTTCAACGGGCCAGTCCCTCAATCTCTCTTGATGGTAATCTAAGTACACTCTTCTACATTTGAATTATATAATTTTATACTTATTTTGTCAATAATATTTTTTATTTTATTTTTTTATTTTTCTTACTACGTCAACTACTGATCCATCTCTATATTGAACTACTGCTACTACTCTATCTTCAAACTCGATAGCTTCCTCTTTTCCAGTCATAGCTTCAGCAATTTCTTTTAATTCTTCAATAGTTTTAATTGGTAGTTTAGAGTTTTTGAATTTTTCAATTAAATCTTTTCTTAGAGGGTTAATTGCAATTCCTCTTTCTGTAACTAAAACGTCAACTGTTTCCCCTGGAGTTGTAACTGTTGTGATTCTATCTTTAACTACAGAGATTCTTGCATTTACTAATTGAGATACTATGATACATAGTTTTGATCCAGCTGCTGTATCACTATGTCCTCCAGATCCTCCCATAATTACTCCATCAGATCCTGTTGTTACGTTTACGTTAAAGTTAGTATCCATTTCTGTAGCTCCTAGAATAACTATATCTAATTTATTTACTACAGAACCTTTATTGTTAGCATTTGCATACATTGATGCTGACATTTTTATATGGTTAGGATTTTCTTTAGCTGATTTAATTGCATTTAAGTCAAAACATTGAACGTCAAATAGAGCTTTAAACAATCCCTCTTTGTACATATCAACGATATATCCTGTAATTCCTCCAGCTGCAAAGCTTCCTACAATATTTTTAGATTTCATAAGATTTTTTACTTGAGCAGCAACTGCTAGAGATATTCCCCCTGCTCCTGTTTGGAAACTCATTCCATCTTTTAAATATCCTGATTGTTCTATAAATTTAGCTGTCAGATCAGCAACTTTTAATCCAATAGGGTTTTTAGTTATTTGAGTAGTTCCTGATACAATTCCTTTAGGATCTCCAATTGCATCTACTACTAATACATAGTCAATTAAAGTTTGGTTAATTTCAATTGTTGTATTAGGGTAAGGAACTAGATTGTCAGTAATAGCTACTACTAATTTTGCATTTTCTACATCTGAATGAGCATATCCTAAAGCTCCACAAGCAGATTTTCCATCTACTCCATTGATGTTTCCATATTCGTCAGAAGTTGGAGCAGCAACGAAAGCGATGTCAACTTCAACTTCTCCAGTTTCCATTATTCTTGCTCTTCCACCATGAGTGTGCATTACTGCTGGTTTTTGCATTTTTCCTTCAGAAATTGCTTGAGCAACTGGTCCTGACATATATCCTGCATATATTTGAGTTACAATTCCTTTTTCTATCATCTCTACTAATGGTTTGTGACATGGGAAAATTGAACTTGCAGCTATTGTTATATCTTTATATCCTCTTTTAGCTATCTCTTCCATTACAAGATTTAAAACATAGTCTCCATTTCTTAAATGGTGGTGGAAAGATATTACCATTCCATCTCTCAATGGTAACTTATCCATAAGTTCTGCTAAATCTGTATGAAGTTTGCTATCTTCTGGAGTAACAGTTTTAAAGTTATAGTTTTTCTTTACTACTCCTGTTGTATTTGCTAAATATCCATTATAATGATTTACTTTTCCATATCCTTCTATAAAATCAGGAACTTCTCTTCCTAAAATATTTTTCATCTATAAAACACCTCACATATTATTGATTAATCTATTAGACCAATAAGTCTAGCAATATCCAATGTATGAATAGCTCTGTTTATTATTGGAAGGTCTACCATTTTTCCATCTAATGAGAATACTCCTAGTCCTTCTCTTGCAGCTTCTTCTTTTGCAGCCATTACTCTTAAAGCATGATTAATCTCTGCTTGTGAAGGTGAATAAGCTTCATGAATAGTATCTATTTGTCTAGGGTTTATAGCTAATTTACCTGTAAATCCTAACATTTTAGCTTTTAATGAATCTGCCATTAATCCTTCATAGTCATTTGTATCTGTAAATGGAGTATCTATTGCATCAACTTTACAAGCTTTACAAGCATTTACAACTTTTGTTCTTGCATAGAAAAGTTCATCAGATGCTTTAGTTCTCTTAACTCCTAAGTCAGCAGCTAAGTCTTCTCCTCCTAGTAGTACAGATATTACTCTTGGACTTGCTTTTATTGTTTCATATACAGTTTCTACTCCATAAGTAGTTTCTACTAATGGGTGAATTTTTATACATCCAGCTTCAAATCCCATTTCTTTTTCAATTGCATTTAGTTTTTCATCTAATACTTTTATATCTTCTGGACAAGCTTTTGGTAAAAGAATAGCATCTGGTTTTAATCTAGCTATTACATCTATATCCTTTTCAGCATATGGAGTAGATAGAGGATTAATTCTTACTACAACTTCTACTGTATCATATTTATTAGTTTTTAAAGCTTCACTTATTAAAACTCTTGCAGCATCTTTTTCTGTTAATGCAACTGCATCTTCTAAGTCAAATATAACAGCATCTGATCCAAAAACAGGAGCTGTTTGAAGCATTCCAGGGTTGTTTCCTGGCATAAATAACATTGTTCTTCTTAATTCCACACTAAACACCTCTCATAATTAAATATAATCTTTGAACTATAATGCTCTAGCAACTGCTGCTTCTATTCTTGCTCTAATAGTAAAATCTAAAGCTCCTTTATCTTGAGCTTGAACTTTTACCCCTTCAACTCCTAGTTCAATTAATTTATTTTTTATAACTTCTCTCATATGAGCACCAAATTGTTTTTCAACAGTACTTTCTAATTCAATTTCTATTCCACTTTCAGCTGGAGTAAGAATTACAAATATATCATTTGATTCTAAAGTACCGCATTTTGCAGCTTTATTTAATCTCATTTAATTCACCTCAATTAAATTTTTATTTCCTTTTTTATATCTTTGCTAATAAAGGAAAAAGGTAGTCATATAACTACCTTCCTCCAACTTTCAAAATAAATTATAATTATATTTTTTCAAAGAAAACTATTTATTTCTTCTCTTAACTAGAGCTTCAACTCTTGACATTTCGTTGAATACGATCATGTATCCTTCGTCAACACCCATTCCTGGTTTAGCTAGAACTTGAAGAGCTCCACATGCCATACCGATGTTAGTAGTAACTTCAGCAGATCTGTTAGTTTCGTTACAAGTTCCTCCACAGTATGATCCGATTCCAACTTTGTTACAGTAAAGAATTGCATCAGCTATGTTGTTAACTCCTCCTAGGTCTGGAGTTTTGATTTGAACTACGTGTCCAGCTTTTTTATCAGCAAATAGTTTAATATCTTCTAGAGTATTACACCATTCGTCAGCAACTAGTTCAACTTCTATTCCTCTAGCATCTACTTCAGCAGTTAAAGCAGCAAGAGCTTCAATTTGTTTATCTCTGTCTTCAACGTCCATAGGTCCTTCGATTCTTAGTTTGAATGGTTTTGCAGCTTCTACTAATGTAGCAATGTAGTCAGCCATTTTTTTAGTATCGCAATTAAATGCAGCACCGATAGTTCCATAAACGTCAATGTGGAATATAGGTGAGTAGTTTTCATCAGTTCTTTGAGAAATGATTCTGTCTCTTAACCATTTTACATAGTCAAGAAGGATTTCTCCGTGTTCTCCTAATTTTTCTTTTACGTTATTGATTAAAGCGTGAGGTAATACGTCAGCTTCTTTGATTATCATTTTATCAGCAGCTACATATCTGTCGTCTCCTGATTGTGTGAATATAGGTCTCTTAGTGATTTCTAATCCTGTATTGTAGTCAGCTTTTATAACTTCTGCTAAAGTTACTTTTCTAGCTTTTGCAACACCATCTAGTAAAGCTTGAGTGATTCCGTATCTTATTGCTGTATGTAATCTTTTTCCATTAACTTCCATTTTGTCAAATTCTTCAGCTAGAGATTTGAAGTTGTCAAGTTCTCTTCCGATTAATTTTGGAGCAATTTCTTTTTCAATTACTGGTATAAAATCTTTAGCTAGGAATAGAGGATCTCTTCCTCCTGCACCTGAATATTGAACAGCAGCACAATCTCCGTGAGCAACTTGTCCATCTTCAAGAATAAGTAATACAGAAATAGCTTCTCCTGCTTGTCTTATTGATTTGAATCCTGGAGTTATTGGAGTTCCTAGATAGAACATTCCATCATGTCCAGCTCCTGCTTTTATAGCTCTTTGGTCATCAAAATAAAATCCAGTTTTTCCTGCAGAACATACTACATCTACAATTTTCATAATTAATCCTCCTAAGATTTATTAGTTGGGCAGGAGATCGGCTCCCCTGCTCTTATTATTATACTTATATATATAATCTATTTTTATTTTAAATGCAAATTCATAATTTAATTTACTAATTGATTTTATATTCATCTTATAAATCATTTTTTAGTTTACACTATCTATCTGATTTATTCTAATATAAAACTAGTTGTTTCTCATTGATTCAGTCTCTGGTCTTCCAATTAAAGTTCCTTTTCCAACAGCAAATATATCGTCTACTGTCATTTGGAATCCAACTGGTCTTCCTTCAAATTTAGCTCTTTCTTCTAATTGAGCCATGTTGTAATCTACTAATTCTTTACTTAATGGAACGTTTCCTACTGCTAGGTATCTTACTTTTCCTACGTTATCTCTAGCTGGCATCATTTTTCCAAGGTTATATTTAGATGGTGCAAATGGAACATCTAGAACACCTTGTTCAAATGCTTTAACTATACCAATAGCCCAGTCTCCTGCTCCTAATTCTAGAACTCTATCTAGGATACATTTAGTTTCAGCTTTTATAATTTCAATTTCTTTTGCTAATTCTGGAGACATTGATAATTGTTGTCCTCTTAATAGGTTAAGAACCATTTTTGTAGCTTTGATTCCTTGTGCGTTAGCTTCTTTTGTAGGTACTCCAATTGCTTCGTGAGGAGTTTTAACTATAACTTTAGTTGCTCCTGCAAGTGCTGCTGCTGAAGCTCCATTTGAAATAACTCCAAATGCTTTAGCTTCATCTTCTGGGAATCCTCCCATCCATTGGTGGAATACAGTTGTTAAGTCTATATCATTGTATCCATATTCTTTAAAGTATTCTTCTCCTTGCTCAGCAAGTGCTCTAATAGCAGCAACGTCTTGGATTAGGTTTCCACATTGTCCATATCCTAAAGTGATGTTTTTAACACCTTGCTCAGCAGCTAATAATCCTTCAAGAATTCCAACTGCATTTGACATTGAAGGTGGTACAAGAGTTCCTGTTAATGGTCCAAATGGTTCTCTGTTAATTGATACTCCATGTTCTTCATACCATCCAACTAATCTATCTACATATTGCCAGTCAATAAGTGTTTTTTCTAATGAAACTGATTTAGCATAAGGAACGTTATAACTGATTCCTCCACCTTCGTCAGAAGTATATCCTGCTGCGATCATGATTTCAGAAAGAAGTCTAGCATCTGGAGTTCCATGTCTTAATTGAAGAGGTAAATCTATAGCTTCTACTACTTTTCTACATCCTGCTACTCCATGGTTTACACCTGGGAATCCATTAAGTAATGATCTTCCAGCTTTTTTAGATTCTTCTATTCCTCTTTCACAGTTTTCATATTTATTTTGTCTAGTGTAAGAGTCAATAGTTGTAGGAAGTAAATCTGCTCCTCCAACTTTATCTAGGTAACTTAATAGTTCTATATGTTGATCAATTAAAGCAACCCCTGCTCTAGGTTGTGCTAATGTAATTCCAGCTTTTTTAGCATCTACTAATTTTTTAGAGAAGCTTTTTGATTCTGGTAATGATTTATGATAAGCAACTGCTTCTTCAAGGTTAACGTCTTTTCCTGTAGGCCATCCTTTTAAAACTTCTTCTCTCATTTCAAAGAACTCTTCTTCAGTCCATTTTTTAAATCTAAGTTTCATATTTAAATTTTCCTCCTTATTTTTCTCTTATACTTCGACTAAATATTTTTTCAATATTCTAACTGCTAAATCAGGATATTCTTGAGCTAATAATCCCATAGAAGATAAAATATATGTTTTATCTACTAAGAATTTTGGATCTTGTGGTTTCAAATGTACTGGATCTTGCTCATTAAAGTTTCCTGCTTTTAATATTCCTCTTGGATTCATACTGTGAATTATAACTCCACCTGTTCCTATAACATAAGGAGCTTCTGTTAAATCCTTACCACTTTGATTAAACATAGTTCCCATTGGAGTATAAACACATTCTAGTACTCCGCAGTGTCTAGTCATAGCTATTTCAGTTGCTGCCATAGCCATAGCCTCATCAAATCTAATCTCTTCTTCACTTTGTGGTACCATTTTTATATGATCATGTCTATATTGACAATTTGCCTTAACATCAACTTGTTTTAAAGAGTCATGTAAATAGTTTCTAATCTTTCTAGTTCCTGCAGCTTCTAAAAGAGCTATTGCTGAGTATCTCATTCCAAGATCTCCTTCAACTGTTCTCTTAGCATAAGGTTCTTCCAGACCCTTTATCATGATTGAAGGTTTTGTAGGTTCTCCTTTTGCTATTGAGTGGATATCTGTTGTTGCTCCACCAATATCTACAACTATAAGATCTCCTATTCCATCTTCATCATCAGTACCTTCTGCTAAGACTTCAGCAGCTTTTAAAACTGCAGCAGGTGTTGGCATCAAAATTCCTTTTATAAATTCTTCTGCATTTTTCATACCTTTTGCTTCAACTATTCTACCCATGAAAACTTTTCTTATCTCTTCACGACAAGGTTCAACATTAAGTTTATTTATGAAAGGCATTACATTTTCTGTAATAAAGTGATCTATCCCAGCTTCCTTGAAAATAGTTTCAACTTCATCTATAGCTGCTTTGTTTCCAGCAACTACCACTGGTACATTAAGTTTATACTCTGCAATCATTTTAGCATTATGTATGATACAATCTTTGTTTCCACCATCTGTTCCACCAGCTAATAATATAATGTCTAAAGGAGTAGCTTTTATCTCTTCAAGCTCTCTGTGATTCAATTCATAAGCATATGTCTTTATAACCCTTGCCCCTGCTCCTAGAGCAGCTTTTTTAGCAGCTTCAGCAGTAAGTTCAGGTACAAGTCCTATAGCCACCATCTTCAATCCACCAGCAGCAGATGAACATGCTGTCTTACTTACAAATTCTACAGAATCAAAATCTACTTTTTCACTTATAGCTGCTTTCAATTTATCAAAAGCTTTGTTAAAACCTATCATGATATCATTTTCAACTGTAGTAATGTCCTTTGCTGTAGCTAAAATAACTTCATTATCCATATCTATTGCTGTAAGTTTTGTATATGTACTTCCAAAATCTATGGCTAGATAAACTTTCATAACAACCACTCTCTTTACTGTAAATATATTTTTTTAGATTCTAATTAAGCAATTCCTAAATCCTTTTTCAAATCTTCTGTTGTATCTTCAATAGGTGTTCCTGGTTTGTATACTCTGTCAAATCCCATAGCCTTAAATCTTTTTTCAACGTCTTCCCAAACTTGTTTTCCAACAACTATGTTTCCACCTACATAGAGAAGGATATTATTAAGTCCTGCTTCTTTACATTTTTCTCTCATACCTTGACAATCTAGCTCTCCGTGTCCATATAGAGAAGAAACAATTATAGCGTCAGCATTTGTTTCAACTGCAGCATTTATGAAGTCAGCTTGTGGAGATAAAACCCCAATATTTACTACTTCAAACCCATTTGATTCTAATACGTGATGTATAATTTTGTTTCCAACTGCGTGACAGTCTGATCCAATAACTCCAATTACAACTTTTTTTCCATTTTTTTCCATGAAAAACAGCCTCCTCTGTGTATGATATTTAAACTTTAATAATAATATACCTCTTTTTTGTAAAAAATCAAGCTTTATTTAAAAAATGAATAATAAAAATTAATTTTTTTAATACAGTATATTAAAAAAGGCTTTTTTTGCTGTTTTGTACACTTTTATTTAATAATTTTAAATTTTAATTAAACACTTTTTTTAATTTAACTTTATATTTTTTATGAATTTTAATAAAAAAATTATTTTTTGCTATTTTCAGTTTAAATTTTCTTTGTATTTTTTATATTCTTTAATTTTTTTATTTTTACATTTTTAAATTCAATTTAATAATGTTGTTTTTACCAACTTATTACATTAATTTATATATTTTCAAAAATATTTAGTTAGATTTGATTTTTTTTACTTTATATGGTATAATACCTTGTAAAATAAATTGTGCTGGCTAATGATGGGAGTGGGTTATTAATCCACTCCCTCTTTAGTAGTGAAGTTGAAAGTGAGGTGACAAAAATTTTATGGAACTAAATAACAAAGAGATAATTTTAAAAAAGATTGAAAACATTGTAACTCCTGTTGCTGAAAGTATGGGTCTTTCTCTAGTAGACATTGAGTATTTACAAGATGGTGGATACTGGTATGTTAGAATATATGTTGAGAAAGAAAACGAAGATATTACTCTTGAAGACTGTGCTGCTCTAAGTAATAAGATTGATGAAGATATTGATAAACTTATTGATCAAAGATTCTTTTTAGAGGTTTCATCACCAGGTATTGAAAGACCTCTTAAAAAAATTGCTGATTATATCAGATTCAAAGGTGAAAAAGCAAAATTAAGTTTAAAACATAAAGTTAATGACAATAAAAATTTTGAAGGAATAATAGTTGATTGTAAAGATAACATTATTTTTCTAGAAATTAAAGAGCAAGAAATCATGGAAATTCCTTTTTCAGAAATAAGAAAAGCCAATCTTGTTTATGAATTTGAAGAATTTTAATAGAATTTTCGGGAGGGTATAAAAATAATATGAAAAGTAAAGACGCTAAGATTTTTTTAGAAGCTCTAGATGAATTAGAGAGAGAAAAAGGAATAAGTAAAGAAAATCTTCTTCTAACTGTAGAACAAGCTATTCTAGCTGCTTATAAAAAGAATTATGGTGATGAAGAAAATGTTGAAGTAGAAATCAATAGAGAAAATGGAGATGTTAAACTTTACGAAGTAAAAACTGTTGTTACTGAAGAAGATCTTTATGATGCTGCTATTGAAATCTCTTTAGAAGATGCTATTGACGAATATAGAAACAATAGAATTCAAAGAAAACCAAAAATTGGTGATGAAGTAAGAATAGAAATTAACTGTGAAGAATTCAGAAGAAACGCTATTCAAAATGGAAAACAAATTGTTATCCAAAAAGTAAGAGAAGCTGAAAGACAATATATCTATGATAGATTCAAAGATAAAGAAAATGATATCATAAATGGTATCATTAGAAGAATTGACGACAAGAAAAATATATTTGTTGAGTTTGATGGAATAGAAGCTATTCTTCCAACTACTGAACAATCTCCAGCTGACACTTATAGAGTTGGTGAAAGATTAAAAGTATATCTTGCTGAAGTTGAAAAAACTAACAAATTCCCAAGAATTGTTATCTCTAGAAAACATGAGGGACTTTTAAGAAAATTATTTGAACTAGAAATTCCTGAAATTACTTCTGGTTTAATAGAGATTAAAGCTGTAGCAAGAGAAGCTGGTTCAAGAGCTAAAGTAGCTGTATACTCTGCTGATCCTAACATTGATACTGTTGGAGCTTGTATCGGACAAAAAGGACTAAGAATTAAAAATATAGTTAATGAATTAAATGGTGAAAAAATTGATATAGTTGTTTGGAAGGAATCAGTTGAAGAGTTTGTTTCTGCTGTTTTAAGTCCAGCTAAAGTTAAGAGTGTTGAGGTATTTGAAGAAGAAAATACTGCTAGAGTTATTGTTGATAGCTCACAACTTTCACTAGCAATTGGTAAAAATGGACAAAATGCTAGACTTGCTGCTAAACTTACAGGAATGAGAGTAGATATTAAAACTGAAAACAGTTCTAATAATGAAGAGGTAGAACAAGGTGAATAATCAAGATTTTCCAGAAAGAACTTGTTTAATCTGTAAGGATAAAAAAGATAAGAAAGATTTATTCAGATTAGTTAAAACAGGTGAAGATAAATATGCTTTTGATGAAAAACAAAAAGAACAAAGTAGAGGCTATTACATCTGTAAAAGTCATGAATGTTTAAAAAGATTATCTAAACATAAAAAAATAAAAATTGATACAGATGACCTGATAAAGATGTTAAATCTTTTAAAGAAAGGTGAAAAGGACTATTTAAATATTTTAAGAGCAATGAAAAATTCACAAACTTTATCCTTTGGAATGAATATGGTTTTAGAAGAAATCGAACATACTCATTTTTTAGTTCTAGCTGAAGATATAAGTGAAAAAAATGAGAGAAAACTTCTTCTACGTGCTAAAGAGTTAAATATAACTTATGTTTACTGTGGAAATAAGCAACAACTAGGAGAAATTTTTGGCAAGGATGAAGTAAGTGTTATTGGAGTTAAAAACAAGCAAATAGCCCGTGGCCTCATAAATTAAATTAATTTAGGAGGTAATTTGATGAAAATTAGAGTACATGAATTGGCTAAGAGATACAATATGGGGAGCAAGGAATTTTTAAACTTATTACAAGAAAAAGTAAAAGTTCCTGTTTCGTCAAATTTATCTGGTTTAGCTGAGGAAGATGTCAAAAAGATTGAAAATTACTTTAATGATATAAATAAAAAAGATAATAATAAAGAGATTGCGAAGCCAGATAAAACGACTTCAAAAGGAAAAGGAGATAGTTTGAATAAAAAGATTATAGAAGAAGACGATATTTTTGAAGAAGAAAGTCTTGGAAATGGAAAAAAATCTCAATATGTAAAAATGGGAAAAGAGAAAAAAAATTGGAAAAATGGGAAAAACTCTTCTACTGAAGATGATAAACAACAACCAAGTAAAAAAAATAAAAAGAAAAAAGGTAGAAGAACAGATTTTGTTATGAAAACTGTTGACTCTGTTGCTTCTGAAACTATTGAAGAAGATGGAGTAAAATTAATAAAAATAAGAGGAGAAATCACTCTTGGAGATTTTGCTGAAAGACTTGGAGTAAGCAGTGCAGAAATAATCAAAAAACTATTTATGAAAGGACAAATGCTAACTATCAACAGCCCTATATCTATTGATATGGCTGAAGAGATAGCTATGGATTACGATGCACTTGTTGAGCAAGAGGAAGAAATCGAATTAGAATTTGGAGAAAAATTCGCTCTTGAAGTTGAAGATAAAGCTGAGGACTTAGTTGAAAGACCACCTGTTATCACTATAATGGGACACGTTGACCATGGTAAAACTTCATTACTAGATGCTATTAGAGCAAGTAATGTAGTTTCTGGAGAAGCTGGAGGAATCACTCAAAAGATTGGAGCTTACCAAATTATAAAAGATGGTAAAAAAATTACTTTCGTTGATACCCCTGGACATGAGGCCTTCACTGATATGAGAGCGAGAGGAGCTCAAGTTACTGATATAGCTATACTTGTTGTTGCTGCTGACGATGGTGTAATGCCACAAACAATAGAAGCTCTATCACATGCTAAAGCTGCTAATGTACCTATCATAGTAGCTGTAAACAAAATTGATAAACCTGAAGCTAACCCTATGAAAGTTAAACAAGAACTTATGGAACATGGACTTGTTTCAATTGAATGGGGAGGAGATACTGAGTTTGTAGAAGTATCTGCTAAAAAGCATCTTAACCTTGATACACTTTTAGATACTATATTAATTACTGCTGAAATTCTTGAATTAAAAGCAAATCCTAAGAAGAGAGCAAAAGGAGTTGTACTTGAGTCTAAACTAGATCCAAAAGTTGGACCTATTGCTGACATCTTAGTTCAAGAGGGAACTTTAAAAATTGGTGACGTTATTGTTGCTGGTGAAGTTTATGGTAAAGTAAGAGCTCTTATCAATGACAGAGGAGAGAGAGTTGAAAGAGTTGACGTTTCTCAACCTGCTGAAATTATAGGATTTAACCAAGTACCTCAAGCTGGAGATACTATGTATGTTATTCAAAATGAACAACATGCTAAGAGAATTGTTGAAGAGGTTGCTAAAGAGAGAAAACTTGCTGAAACAAGTAAGAAAACTATATCTCTTGAATCTCTATCAGAGCAATTTGACCATGAAAATATTAAAGAACTTAATCTTGTATTAAGAGCAGATTCAAGAGGATCTGTTGAAGCTTTAAGAGAGTCTTTACTAAAACTTTCTACTGATGAAGTTGCTGTTAACATTATTCAAGCAGCATCTGGAGCTATCACTGAAAGTGACGTAAAACTTGCTGAAGTTTCAAATGCTATTATTATTGGATTCCATGTAAGACCGACAACTAAAGCTATCAAAGAAGCTGAAGTAAATGGTGTAGAAATCAGAACTTCTAATATCATTTACCATATAACTGAAGATATTGAAAAAGCTCTTACTGGTATGCTTGAGCCTGAATTTAAAGAAGCTTACCTTGGAAGAATTGAGATTAAAAAGGTATTTAAAGTTTCAAAGGTTGGAAATATCGCTGGTTGTGTAGTTGTTGATGGAAAAGTTAAAAATGATTCTAATATTAGAATCCTTAGAGATGGAATTGTTATGTATGAAGGAAAACTTTCATCTTTAAAAAGATACAAAGATGACGCTAAAGAAGTTGTTGCTGGACAAGAGTGTGGTTTAGGTGTTGAAAACTTTAATGATATTAAAGAGGGAGATATCGTAGAAGCATTTGAAATCCAAGAAATACAAAGAACTTTAAAATAATAAATCTTTGATTCATTAAATAGAAAGCGAGTGATACTGATGAAAAGACAAAGATTAGCTGGAATAGAAAAAGAAATGGCAAGAGTTATTTCTAAAGTTTTAATGGAAGAAGTTAAAAATCCAAAAGTTAAAGGACTTGTATCTGTTACTAATATCAATGTTACTGAAGATCTTAAATTTGCTGATGTATACTTCAGCATAATGGGTCAAGAAAATGTAAATACAGATGAAGTTGTTGAAGGATTAAACCAAATAAAAGGTTTTTTAAGAAAAAGAGTAGCTGAAGAAATTGAAATAAGATATATACCTGAAATTAGAGTAAAACTTGATACTTCTATTGAACATGCAATTAAAATATCAAAACTTTTAAATGATTTAAAAAGGTAGTGATATGAAATGCATTGGGAGTATAATCCGCTACCTCAGTCTCTCATTGATTCTAAGGCTGCTCAATGGAAAAAAAGTAAGTTACTCACTACCTTATTACTCAATAGAGGCTTTGATAATCTAAAGCAAGCAGATAAATTTATAAGCCCAAAAATTTCAGATTTTAGAGATCCTTTTAAATTTGAAAAAATGCAAAAAGTAGTAGATAAGATACTTGAAAAAAAAGAAAAGAAAGAAAAAATCTTCATTTATGGAGATTATGATGTTGATGGAATCACTGCTGCAGTTTTTTTAGTAAAAGCTTTTAAACTTATTGGAATAGATGTTGATTACTATATTCCCAACAGAATGGATGAAGGTTATGGTTTAGATAAAAAAACTGTAGATTTCATTAACAGTGAAAATGGAAAATTAGTGATTACTGTTGATACAGGAGTCAATTCTATTGAAGATGTAAAATATGCAAAAACTTTAGGAATAGATGTTATTGTAACTGATCATCATAAATGTGTTAAAGATGAAGATGATGATGCTCTTCTTCTACTTAATCCCAAATTAAGTGACACATATGAGTTTAAATATCTTTCTGGAGCAGGAGTTGCTTTAAAAGTAGCTCAAGGTGTTTATAGTAAATTAAATATTGACACTAGAAAACTTTATCAATATATGGATATTGTTATGATAGGTACTGTAGCTGATGTTGTACCTATGCTGGATGAAAATAGAATAATTATAAAAAAGGGGCTTCAAGCCTTAAAAAGAACTAAAATTAAAGGCTTGATGTACCTTTTAAAATATCTAAAATTTCAAAAGAAAGATATAAATACAACTGATGTTAGTTATTTTATATCTCCACTTATAAACTCTCTAGGAAGAATAGGAGTTTCTAAGATGGGAGCAGATTTCTTTTTAAAGGAAGATGACTTTGAAATCTATAATATTATAGAGGAAATGAAGAAATCCAATAAAAAACGTCGTGATCTTGAAAAAATGATCTATGATGAAGCGACTTCTGCTATTTCAAAGTTGGATAAAAAGAATTTAAAATCTATATTTTTAAGCTCTCCTAAATGGCATCCTGGTGTTATTGGAGTTGTTTCTTCTAGATTAAGTGTTAAATACAATCTCCCTGTTACTTTAGTTGCTTTTAAAGATGGCATAGGTAAAGCTTCTTGTAGAAGTGTAAAGGGAATTAGTGTATTTAATATTTTTCAAAAAATGGGTAGTAAATTAGTAAGATTTGGCGGACATGACTTAGCAGCTGGATTTATTGTTACTCAAGAAAATTTAGAAGATGTTAAGAATATTTTTGAAGCTAGTATAGAAAACTTCCATGCTGAAAATGAAAAGAAATCATTAAAAATAGATGTTGAATACTCACTAGAAAATATAGATGATAAGATTTTTAAAGTTATGGAGGATATCGCTCCTTATGGCTTAGATAATCCCTATCCACTTTTCTTAGATACAAATCTTACATTTGAAAATATAAGAAAATTTGGTGTTGATGAAAGACACTTCAATGGAATTATAAAAAAGAATGGTAAATTTTACCATATGGTAGCCTTTGATTTAGGGCATAAAATAAATGAATTAGAAGCAAAAATACAAAAGTTTGATATTGTCTATTATCCTGAAAAAACAATATATAAAGGAGAAGAGATTCTTCAAATCAGGATAAAAGATATTAAAATAAAAGATGATTTTTATGAAATCTTTACTAAATAGATTTAAGGAGGAAAAATGAAACACGAAATCAAAAACTTAGAACACTCAGCAGTTGAGATTAAAATCTGTCTTACAGGTGAAGAATTAAGTCCATTAAAAACTGAAGTTTTAACAGCAGTTGCTGCAAAAGCTGAAGTTCCTGGATTTAGAAAGGGAAAAGCTCCTTTAGATAAAGTTGAAGCTCAATTCAAAGATGCTGTAAAAGAAGAACTTACTGAAAAAGTATTACAAAAATACTATGAAGAAGTTGTAAAAGAAGGAAACATCACTCCTATCAGCTACATTCACAATGTAAAAGTTGAAATGAACGAAAACTATGAATTAACTTTCCAAGTAGATGTATACCCTACAGTTGAATTAGGAGAATACAAAGGACTTGAAGTTGAAAAAGAAACTTTCGAAATGACTGAAGAAAAATTAAACAAAGAAATAGAAATCATGGTAAACAGCAAATCAAAATTAGTTGATACTGAAGCTGGACACAAAGCAGTTATGGGAGATACTGTAGATCTTGCATTTGAAGGATTTGTAGATGGTGTTCCATTTGAAGGTGGAAAAGCTGATTCTCACGTTCTTAAATTAGGATCAAAAATGTTCATCGATACTTTCGAAGATCAATTAGTTGGATATGAAGCTGGACAAGAAGGAGAAGTTAACGTAACTTTCCCTGAACAATACCACGCTGCTAACCTAGCTGGAAAACCTGCTGTATTCAAAGTAAAAGTAAATTCTATCAAAACTCTAGTTACACCTGAATTAAATGATGAATTAGCTAAAGAATTAGGATTTGAATCTGTTGAAGAGTTAAAAGCTAAAAAAGCTGAAGAAGTTAAAGCTAGAGAAGAAGCTAGAATCAAAAATGAGTACATTGGAAAATTATTAGATAAAGTTGCTGCTACTTCTAAAGTAGATGTTCCTTTCTCTATGATCGCTACAGAAGTTAAAAACAGAATCTCTGAAATGGAACAACAACTTTCTGCTCAAGGAATTGGAATGGATATGTACCTACAAATGACTGGAATGGACAGAGCTAAACTTGAAAGTCAAATCGCTCCAATGGCAGCTGGAAAAGTAAAAGTTGACCTTATCCTTGAAGCTATAGCTAAAGCTGAAAACATTGAAGTTTCTGAAGATGAAGTAACTGCTAAAATGACAGAAGTTGCTAAATACTATGGAATGGATCTTGCTAAACTTGAAGAAGAATTAAACAAACACAAAAACTACGATAACTTCAAATACACAATTAAAGGTGAATGTGTAATGCAAAAAGCTATCGACTTATTAGTTGAAACAGCAAAATAATAATATTTATTGTAGGAAGCAGATATCTGCTTCCTACATCATATTTTTACTTGAATAATTGGAAAATATTCTAACTTAATTTTTCTCTTAGTATATTCTCTATTTATTTAAGGAGGTAACGATTTATGTATAACCCAACAGTAATTGAAAGCACTGGTAGATCTGAAAGAGCTTATGATGTCTACTCAAGACTTTTAAAAGATAGAATTATATTTTTAGGAACAGAAATAGATGACAATGTGGCAAATGCTATTGTTGCTCAACTTCTTTTCCTTGAAGCTGAAGATCCAGATAAAGATATTATCATGTATATAAATAGTCCTGGTGGAGTAGTAACAGCAGGAATGGCTATTTATGATACTATGAACTATATAAAACCTGATATTCAAACTGTATGTATTGGACAAGCTGCAAGTATGGGAGCATTATTACTTGGTGCTGGAGCAAAAGGTAAAAGATTTGCCTTAGAACATGCTAGAATAATGATTCACCAACCTTTAGGTGGGGCTTCTGGACAAGCTACAGATATTGAAATTCAAGCAAAAGAAATTCTTAGAATAAAAAAGATGTTATCACAAATTTTAGCTGATAGCACTGGTAAATCTTTAGATGATATTTTAACAGATACTGAAAGAGATAATTATATGTCAGCTGAAGAAGCTAAAGAATATGGTCTTATCGACCAAGTATTTAAAAAATAATAAAGGAGATTGAAATTATGGGTAAAAAAGCCAGATGTTCCTTCTGTGGAAGCACTGAAGATGAAGTTTCTAAACTATTTAGTGGAATAGATGGAGCTCTTATATGCGATAGATGTATAGAAAGCTGTTTTGATATCCTTGAACTTTCTAACGAAAAATTAGCAGAGAAACATCATGATGATTTATCAGAAGATTCTCTTTTAACTCCAAAAGAAATCAAGGAAAAACTAGATGAATATGTAATTGGACAAGATGAAACTAAAAAAATTCTTTCTGTGGCAGTTTATAACCACTATAAAAGAATTTTAGATAAAGAAAATTCTGCAAAAGATGAAGATAATGTAGAATTACAAAAGTCAAATGTACTTTTAATAGGACCTACTGGTTCTGGAAAAACTCTTCTAGCTCAAACTTTAGCTAGATCTTTAAGTGTTCCTTTTGCCATAGCAGATGCTACTACACTTACAGAAGCTGGTTATGTTGGAGATGACGTTGAAAATGTACTTGTAAGACTTTTACAAGCTGCAGATTACGATGTTGATGCTGCTGAAAGAGGAATCATTTATATTGATGAGATTGATAAGATAGCAAGAAAATCAGAGAATGTTTCTATTACTAGAGATGTTTCTGGAGAAGGTGTTCAACAATCACTTCTAAAAATTATAGAAGGAACTAAATCACAAGTTCCCCCTCAAGGTGGAAGAAAACATCCAAATCAAGAGTTAATAGAGATAGATACTACTAATATTCTATTTATAGTAGGTGGAGCTTTTGAAGGACTTGAAAAAGTTATAAAATCTAGAACTAATAAAAAAGTTATAGGTTTTGGAGCTGAAATTAACAGTAAAATAGAAGAAAAAGTTGGAGAAACTTTTGCTAAAGTTTTACCTGAAGATCTTGTAAAACAAGGTATAATTCCTGAATTAGTTGGAAGATTACCTATTATTACTACTCTACAAGACTTAGATGAAGCTGCTCTAATAAAAATATTAACTGAGCCTAAAAATGCTATTGTAAAACAATATAAAAAATTATTTGATTTAGAAGGAGTTGAACTTGAGTTTACTCCAGAAGCTCTAAAGAAAATTGCTACTCTTGCACTTGAAAGAAGAATAGGTGCTAGAGGACTTAGAGCTATAATAGAACAAACAATGTTAGAACTTATGTATGAGGTGCCTTCTGATGATACAATAACAAAAGTTACTATCGGAGAGGAAGCTGTACTAGATTCTAATAAAGCCGTTATTGAAAAAAACACGACTAATTAGGAGGACAACTTTATGAGTAAAACATTATTTTTACCTACTAGGGATTTAGTTATCTTCCCAGGTATCGTAACTCCCATTTATGTAGGTAGAGCAAAAAGTGTTAGCACACTAGAAAGTGCTGTAAATTCTAAAAGTAAATTGGTTTTAGGTATGCAAAAAGACCCTTCAAAAGAGGATCCTGAATTACCAAATGATATATATAAAATTGGAGTAATAGTAAATATTCTTCAAATTGTAAAAATGCCAAATAACAATATAAAAGTTTTAATTGAAGCTGAAGAAAGAGTTATGATTGAAGATGTAGAAACAACTGATACTGAGTACACAGCTACATATAAAACTATAAAATGTACTAATGGTAAAGCAAAGGAAACAGAAGCTATCTATAGAAAAGTTCTTGGATACTTTGAAAAATTTGTAGGCTTAACAGGAAAAATATCTCCTGAACTATTAGTAAATCTAAAAGGAATCAAAGATATAAATAGTGCTTTTGATATTATCTCTTCTAATCTTCCAGTAAAAAGTGAAGTTAGACAAGAGCTACTTGAAATTTTCGATGTTAAAAATAGAGGATTTAAACTTCTTGAACTACTTTCTAGTGAAATGGAGATAGCCTCTCTTGAAAAGAAAATTGATGATAAAGTAAAAACTAAGATGAATGAAGCTCAAAAATCATACTATATCAAAGAAAAGATAAATGCTATGAAAGAAGAGCTAGGAGATTTTTCTCAAGATGAAGATATGCTTGATTTAGTTGAAAAATTAAATAAGACTAAGCTACCTAAAGAGGTTAAGAAAAAACTTGATTCAGAAATGAAAAAACTTTCTAAAATGCCACCATTTTCAGCAGAAGCTACAGTGTCAAGAAATTATATTGAAACTGTTTTAGATCTTCCTTGGGACAAAACAACTAAAGATATACTAGATCTTAAAAAAGCTAATGATATCCTTGAGAGAGATCACTATGGATTAAAAGAGGCTAAAAGTAGAGTTTTAGATTATCTTGCTGTTAAAAAATTAAATCCTTCTATGAAAGGTGGAATCCTATGTCTTGCTGGACCACCTGGAATAGGTAAAACTTCCCTAGTTAAATCTATTGCTGATGCTATGGGTAGAAAGTTCGTAAGAGTTTCACTAGGTGGAGTAAGAGATGAAGCTGAAATAAGAGGACATAGAAGAACTTATATCGGTTCTATGCCTGGTAAACTTATAAAAGCTATGAAAGATGCTGGAAGTAAAAATCCTGTTATCCTACTAGATGAAATTGACAAAATGTCAAATGACTTTAAAGGAGATCCTGCTTCAGCTATGCTTGAAGTTCTTGATCCTGAGCAAAACAGCCACTTTGAAGATCACTATATCGATATGCCTTTTGATCTTTCAAAGGTTTTCTTTGTAGCAACTGCTAATGATCTTAGAAACGTTTCTGCTCCTTTAAGAGATAGAATGGAGATAATCAATATCTCGTCTTATACAGAGTTTGAAAAACTTCATATAGCTAAAAAATATCTAATTAAACAAGCTAAAGAGGAAAATGGATTAAAAGATTATGATATCCAAATCTCTGACAATGTAATTATGAAAATAATTGATGAGTATACTAGAGAAGCTGGAGTTAGAAACTTAAAAAGAGAGTTTATCACTCTATGTAGAAAACTAGCTAGAGATGCTGTTGAACAAGATAAAAAGAAATTTATCATCAAAAGCAGTAGCTTAGAAAAATACTTAGGAAAACCTAAATTTAGACCAGAGAAACTAAAAGAGAAAGAACCTAAACTAGGAGTTGTAAATGGTTTAGCTTGGACTTCTGTTGGAGGGGTAACTCTTGAAGTTCAAGGTGTTTCTATTCCTGGAAAAGGAGAGCTTTCTTTAACTGGTACTTTAGGAAATGTTATGAAAGAATCTGCTCAAGTAGCTTTCACTTATGTTAAAGCTAACCTTGATAAATACAAACTTGAAAATCCTGAGTTTTTTGAAAAGAAAAATATTCACCTTCACTTCCCAGAAGGAGCAACTCCAAAAGATGGACCTTCTGCAGGAATTACAATTGTAACTGCTATTCTATCTGTTTTAACTGGTAGAAAAGTAAGACAAGATATAGCTATGACTGGAGAAGTTACTATAACTGGAGAGGTATTAGCTATAGGTGGAGTTAAGGAAAAGGTTATTGGAGCTCATAGAGCTGGAATAAGAGAGGTTATCCTACCTGAAGATAACAGAGTAGATGAAAGCGATATTCCAGCAGAAGTAGCAAAGACTATGAAGATTCACTTTGTTAAAACTTATGATGAAGTTGAAAAATTAGTATTTGCTTAAAATAATATTTAAAAGGGGAATTTTATGAAAATAAAACAAGCTGATTTTGTTAAATCTGCAGTATATGAAAAAGATTACCCAGAGCAACTTAAAAATATGGAATTTGCTTTTGTTGGAAGATCTAATGTTGGAAAATCCTCTTTAATCAATAGCATAACTGGTAGAAAAAAACTTGCTAAAACAAGTAAAACTCCTGGAAGAACTCAACTTATAAACTTCTTTAGTGTAAATAAAGAGTTTTATATAGTTGATCTTCCTGGATATGGATTTGCCAAAGTTCCAAAAGAGATGAAAGTTGAATGGGGAAAAACTATGGATAGATATATTGCTAGTTCTAGAAATAAACTGGTTTTTGTCCTACTTGATATAAGAAGAATTCCAAGTCAAGAGGATATTGATATGCTAGTTTATTTAGATCATCACAATATACCATTCAAAATTATATTTACTAAAATGGATAAAGTTTCAAATAATGAAAAATTTAAACTATTGAAAGATATTAAGAAAAAAGTTGAATTTCACAATGATGATGTTCTTTTCCATTCATCATTAACTGATAAAGGAAAAGATGAGATATTAGCATTTATTGAATCTCTTATTACAAATGAAGAGAAAAAAGAGGAAGAAATTTAAAATTTTAAAATTATATTTTGGGAGGAATTATAAAAGATGGAAGAATTAAACAAGACTTACTCTCCTAAGGAAATTGAGTCAAAATGGTATAAAGTTTGGGAAGATTCAAAGTACTTTGCTGGAAAAATGGAAGATGGAAAAGAGAGCTATTCTATAGTTATTCCACCACCAAATGTTACTGGTATTCTTCATATGGGACATATTCTAAATAACTCTATCCAAGATACATTAGTAAGATATAAAAGAATGTGTGGATACAATACTCTTTGGCTTCCAGGATGTGACCATGCTGGAATAGCTACTCAAAATAAAGTAGAAAGAAAACTTGCTGAAGAAGGATTAAAGAAAGAAGATTTAGGAAGAGAAAAATTCATTGAAGAAACTTGGAAATGGAAAGAAAAACATGGTGGAATTATCACTACTCAATTAAGAAAAATTGGAGCTTCTCTTGATTGGGATAGAGAAAGATTTACTATGGATGAAGGACTTTCTAAGGCTGTTAGAGAAATCTTTGTTCACCTATATAATGATGGACTTATCTACCAAGGTGAATATATGGTTAACTGGTGTCCTAGATGTGGTACTGCTCTAGCTGATGATGAAGTTGAACATGCTGAAAAAGCTGGAAATCTTTGGCATCTAAAATATCCAGTAAAAGATTCTGATGAGTATATTATCATTGCAACTTCAAGACCAGAAACTATGCTTGCTGACGTTGCAGTTGCTGTTCACCCTGAAGATGACAGATACAAACACCTAATTGGTAAAAAACTTATACTTCCTCTAGTTGGAAGAGAAATTGATATTATAGCTGATGAATATGTTGATAGAGAGTTTGGAACTGGAGCTTTAAAAATAACTCCTGCTCACGACCCTAACGACTTTGCTCTAGGAAAAAAATATAATCTTCCTATTATCAACATGCTTACTGCTGATGCTAAAATCGTAGATGACTACCCTAAATATGCTGGAATGGATAGATTTGAAGCTAGAAAAGTTATAGTTGAAGATCTAAAAGCTGCTGGAGTTCTTGTTAAAATAGAACCTTTAAACCACAATGTTGGACATTGTTATAGATGTCAAACTGTTGTTGAACCTAGAGTTTCTAAACAATGGTTTGTAAAAACTGAAACTTTAGCTCAAAAAGCTCTTGAAGTAGTTAGAAATGGCGAAATTAAAATTATGCCAAAAAGAATGGAAAAAATCTATTATAACTGGCTAGAAAATATTAGAGACTGGTGTATCTCTAGACAACTTTGGTGGGGACATAGAATACCAGCTTGGTATGGACCAGACAAATATATATTTGTAGCAAGAGATGAAAATGAAGCTAAAAAAATGGCTCTTAAACACTATGGAAAAGAGGTTGAATTAGTTCAAGAAGAAGATGTTCTTGATACTTGGTTCTCATCTGCTCTTTGGCCTTTCTCTACTATGGGATGGCCTGAAAAAACTAAAGAATTAGAAACTTTCTATCCAACTTCAACACTTGTAACTGGTGCTGATATCATATTCTTCTGGGTTGCTAGAATGATTATGTTCGGATTATATGAAATGAAAGAAATTCCATTTAAAAATGTATTCTTCCACGGAATCGTTAGAGATGAAATTGGTAGAAAAATGTCTAAATCTTTAGGAAACTCTCCAGATCCATTAAACTTAATTGATGAATTTGGTGCTGATGCTATTAGATTCTCTATGATCTACAACACATCACAAGGGCAAGATGTTCACTTCTCTGAAAAACTTCTTGAAATGGGAAGAAACTTTGCTAACAAAATATGGAATGTTGCAAGATTCGTTATTATGAACCTTGAAGATTTCGATGTAAAATCTGTAAATAAAGATGAATTAAAATTAGAACTTGTTGATAAATGGATATTCTCTAGATTAAATGAAACTGCTCAAGAAGTAGCTGTTAATATTGACAAATTCCAATTAGACGATGCTGCAAAAGCTGTTTATGAATTTTTAAGAGGAGACTTCTGTGACTGGTATGTTGAACTTGCAAAAGTAAGACTATACAACAACGAAGAAACTGATAAAGCTTCTAAAACTACAGCTCAATATGTTCTTTGGACAGTACTTGAAGCTGGATTAAGACTTCTTCACCCATTTATGCCATTTATAACTGAAGAAATTTGGCAAAAAATTAAAGTTGAAGGAGATTCTATTATGATTCAAAACTACCCTGTTGCTGATGAATCTATAATAGACAAAGATATTGAAACTTCTTTTGAATATATAAAAGAGGTTATCTCATCTCTTAGAAATATAAAAGCTGAAATGGGAATCTCTCCAGCTAAAGAAGTTAAAGTTGTAATAAAATCTAATGATGAAATGGAATTAAAAACTCTAGAAGACAACTACCTATTCATCACAAAATTAGCTAAGATTGAGGATCTAAAATTTGGAAAAGATCTAGCTAAACCTGAACAAAGTGGATTTAGAGTAGCTAGAAATTCAGAAGTATATATGATTCTTACTGGACTTCTTAACTCTGAAGTTGAAATCAAAAAAATCCAAGATCAAATGGCTAAAGTTCAAAAAGATCTTGATAAAGTAAATGCTAAATTAGCTGATGAAAGATTTACTTCTAAAGCTCCTGCTCATATCCTTGAAAGAGAAAGAAGAATTCAAAAAGAATATCAAGATAAGATGGATAAACTAACTGAAAACCTTAAAAACTTTATGTAATTATTTTAAAAATATGCTTTATTAATTTCTATAAAGTTGTATAATTGAAATAGAAAAGTTTTTTAAGGAGGTAAATGATGAACTTACAAGAAAAGATTTTCAGAGCCCTTATTGACTTTGAAGCTCAAGGTGAAATATATATTGAAAAAGAAAAAGTTATTCTTGGATGTATGGCTAATGGTAGTGAAATAGAAAAAGTTAGAAAATATTTAACATCATTAGACTTACAAGAAAAATTTCCTGAAAATTCATTAGAAGAGATTAACAAAGCTGTTCAAAGTTTAGTTGAAAAAGATTTTGTTAGAGCTAGAATAGTAACAACTACTACTGGAATGAACTTTTATGAGATCTTAGGAAGTCAATGTGACCTTGAAGAATTTTTAGAAGGATAAGAATTTTGAAACAGGCTAATATATATTAGCCTGTTTTTTAAAAATATAAAGGAGTTATTTTCATGATAAAAGCTATTTTCTTTGATATAGATGGAACTTTAGTTAGCTTTAAAACTCATAAAGTTCCACAAAGCACTATTGATGCTTTAAATTTACTTAGAAAAAAAGGTATTAAAATATTTATTGCCACAGGAAGACATCCCTCTATTATTAGTTTAGGAAATAATATTAATGAATTAAAATTTGATGGTTATGTAACTTTAAATGGTCAATACTGCTTTACTGATAATAAAGTTATTTATAAAAAAAGTATATGCAAAGAGGATATTATAAAATTAGTTGAGTTTTTAAAAACTTCAAATTATCCTTGTGCTTTTATTGAGGAAAAAGAGTATATGTATATTAATCATATCAATGATGATGTAAAATCTGTACTTAAAAGTGTTAATGTACCACTTCCTAATGTTAAAGATATCTCTAGAGCTTTAGAAAATGAGATTTTTCAGTTAAATCCATATATTCCACCAGAAAAAGATCATATTTTTATGAAGATATTAAAAAATTGTGATCTAACTAGATGGAATCCTCTATTTTCAGATATTATTCCTGCTGGTGGAGGAAAACATATTGCTATTGAAAAAGTTAGAGAATTTTATGGTTATTCTAAAGAGGAAACAATGGCTTTTGGTGATGGTGAAAATGATATAACCATGCTTTCAAATGTAGGTATAGGAGTAGCTATGGGAAATGCAAATGAAGCTGTAAAAAAAGTAGCTGATTATATTACTACTTCTGTTGATGAGGATGGAATATATAATGCCTTAAAACATTTTTCTATCATTTAAAAAATAAATTTTTATTTCTTTATTATTTTATGAAAAAGCAATATTAATACTTTGAAAATAAAAGAACAAAAAAACTCGTTTTAAAACAAAAATAATTTTTATTAAATATTTTTACAAAAAATTTTATATTTATTTATAAAAATATTATGAAATATCCAATTTTTATGATAAAATAAATATGTGTTGTTAATTTATTAAATATATAATTTCTCTGGGGAGTGATCATTGTGGATTTACATTATTTAAAAATATTCTATGAAGTTGCTAAGGAAAAAAGTTTTACTAAAGCTGCTAGTAAATTATATATAAATCAATCTGCTGTATCTATTCAAGTAAAAAAGTTTGAAGAAATTCTTAATGCAAAACTTTTTGATAGAAGTTCAAAAAAGATAAAACTTACATATACAGGAGAAGCTCTTTATAAAATGGCTGAAGATATTTTTGATAAAGTAAAAAGAGCTGAAAAAGAGATATCTAGAATTATAGATTTAGACAGAGCTAGAATCTCAATTGGAGCTACTTCAGTTATTGGTGAACCACTTCTTCCTAAACTTATGAAGGGATTCTCTCAAGCTCATGAAGAGATTGAGTATGATATTACAATTGCTGAAAAATCATATCTTTTAAAACTTTTAAAAGAGGGAGATCTTGATATTTTAATTATTGACGAGGAACATATTACAGATTCTAACTTAGAAGTTTTAACTATTGAGAAGATGCCTTATGTTCTTGTTAGTAAAAAAGAGTATCACAGTATGGAAAGTGTTTCAAAAGATCCGCTTATTACTCGTGAAACTATTCCTAATAATAACGAGGCTATTGCTGTTATTGAAGATAAATACAGAATATCTTTTGATTCAAAAATATCAGTTTTAGGAAACCTTGAGGTTATAAAGGGAATGGTTAGAGAGGAGATTGGAAATGTTATCCTTCCTATGTATGCAGTTCATAAAGAGATTAAAAATGGAGAGTTTAAAGTAATTTATACTGTTAATGAAGTAAAAGATGGATATCAAGTTGTAATCACTAAAGATAAGAAAAGCTTAATCCAAATTATTAAATTCATTAACTTTATCCAAGATTATCAAATCCAATATTAATATTAGGAGGCTAAATGAACTTAATAGATTCTTATAAAGCTGAAGCTTTACTTTTAGAAAATTTTATAAAAGAAGAGGAAGAGAGAAGAGAAACTGAAAAGGTAGCAAAGGAGTTAGCTAATATATTCAATGCTGGTAATAAAGTGCTAATCTGTGGAAATGGTGGAAGTAACTGTGATGCTTTACACTTTGCAGAGGAGTTTACTGGTAGATTTAGAGGAGATAGAAGAGCTCTTCCTGCTATTGCTATTGCTGATTCTTCTCATATAACTTGTGTTGGTAATGATTATGGGTTTGATTCTATATTTTCACGTGGTGTAGAAGCCTATGGTAAGTCTGGAGATATGTTTATAGGTATATCTACTAGTGGAAACTCAAACAACGTAATCAAGGCTGTAGAGGCTGCTAAAAAGTTAGGTATGAAAACTTGTGTTCTACTTGGAAAAGATGGAGGAAAATTAAAGGGAACTTGTGACTTTGAATTTATAATCCCTGGAAACACTTCTGATAGAATTCAAGAGATTCATATGATGATCCTTCATATTATTATTGAGGGAGTAGAAAGATTAATGTTTCCTGAAAACTATTAATAAAATCTAAAATTTACTACATCTTTTTTCTTATGAGAAAGGATGTAGTTTTTATTTTATCTTTTATTTTCTTTTTTTATATGATAAACTTTTCTTATAATAATACAGCTAGGAGGTGTACTATGTTACAAAAAATAACTTTAATAGATGATGAAATATTTAAAATAAAAGATGATAATAGTGAAGAGATATATTTCTCTGCTAATCAAGAATGGTATCATGGAGAAAGACAAAGACTTGCTGGTTGTGGTCCTACTACAGCATCTATGCTTATCTATTATTATAACTATAAACATTCAATTATAATTCCACCTCTAAAATCTAATATCTTAGCTCTTATGAATGAGATGTGGAATTTTGTAACTCCTGAACATAGAGGTATCCCTACAACTTCTATATTTTGTGAAAAATTAAAAAAATATATTGAGAAAAATAGTTTAGGTGTAACTTTTAATATTTTAGATATTCCTGAAGATAAAAATAGCCGTCCAAATTTCTCTACTCTTGTAAATTTCTTAAAAACTGGACTTGAAAATGATAAACCTATTGCTTTTTTAAATCTTTGTAGTGGAGCTGAAGAAAATCTAGATCGTTGGCATTGGGTTATCCTCTTCTCCATTGAGTATGATATTGATAATAATATTCTATACGCCTATATTTTTGATGAAAATATTATAAAGAAAGTTAATCTAGAATTATGGTTAAACTCTACCTCTCTTGGTGGTGGATTTGTATATTTAAACTATTAAACAAAAGAAGCTGTTGCATTTTTTTAAGTATCTATTTAGTTCATTAATATCGTTAGATTTAGAGCAAAGTTCCTTTGCATTTTGCGATTATTAGTCAATTTTAATTATCTCTATTTCTTTTTAACATCAAGTTGCTTCCATGTCAGTGAATAAAGAATCCCTAGGCTTATTCCGTTAAAAATGCAAAACTCGGCTTCGCCTCAAACACGTTGCATTTTCTTAACTGCATTTCGCTAAGGGATTCTAGTATTCACTTCCAAATTACACCAACTTGATGTTAGGGAAAATTACTTTTTAATTGATAGCTGAATGATTACTTTGTAAAAATAAAAAGAAGCTGAGCAAAATTATCAATTTGCAACAGCTCCTTTATTATCGTTATTTCTCTTCAAGTTCTACCTCAAATTCAAATCTATCTCCACGTACCAAACTTACTGTATACTCTATTATCTCCATTCCAGCATATGTCCATCTCTGTAATCTTATAATCGGACTTCCTTGTGGTATAGTTAAAATTTCTGCAATATTCTCATCTGCTAAAAGTACAGAAAATCTTTCAGTTGCCTTTGTAAAACTTATATTATATCTATTTTGAAGTATATCATATAGAGGATTTTCTAATAAAATATTCTTCGAAAGTCCTTGCATCTTCTTTTCTAATAGGTATGTTTTTTCATACATAACTACTTCATCATCAGCTAATCTAAGACGTTGCAATTCATATACTTTATCATCTTTATTTATATTTAACTCTTTACATATTTTTTCATCAGCTTTTTTCTCTTTAAATGATAAGACTTTTGAACTTGGAGTTTTTCCCTGTTTTTTTGCCTCTTCTGTAAAACTATAAAATTTAAGAAGTTTTTGTTTCATCACTCTTGAAGATACAAAAGTTCCACAACCTTGAACTTTATATATATACCCCTTTTTCTCTAAATATGCAATAGCTTGTCTTACAGTTGATCTACTTAAATTATATTTTTCACAATACTCTCTCTCAGTTAAAATTCTATCATTTTCTTGTAAATTCTTTTCTTTTATATCATTGATAATTATTTCTGCTAATTGATAATAAAGTGGACTTTTCGACTGAAACATTCCCATTTCCTCCATATAAATATTTATACAATACTAAAATTATATCACTACTCCTATAAATTTACAAGAAAATAAACTCTTTACTTTAGATAAAAGCACCCAAAACTTTAACTAAAATTTTGGGTGCTAATCTCTATTATTTATTAAATCTTCCTACAAACTCATCCATATTTACAACTTTTCCAGTTACTCTTGATTCTTCAGCTGCAAAAGCCATAATGTGACTCTCTAAAGATACCTTTGGATTTGTTCTTGTATCCTCTAGTTTTCCTTGACATAGTTTTATAAAGTCTTGCATAAGTCCAGTATCTCCTCCACCATGTCCTCCTAAAAGTACATCTGGAATTATCTCTGTTTTCTTTCCATTTGCAAAACGTCCTTCACCTTTTCCAAATTCATATACTTCTATATGATTTTTTAAATCATTTCCTCTAATTTCTCCTTTAGTTCCCATGATCTTAATAGTTCTGCATACTTCATCTGTAAAGGCACATAGGTTAAATGTTACATTTACTCCATTATCAAACTCTATTATAGAAACCATATTATCTACAACATTGTTATCACACTTATAAACACATCTTCCATATTTATTTGTTCTCAATGATTCTTCCAATGCCTCTTTAGTTTGAATTTCAGTTGCTACAAGTGTAGGCCATGCTCCTAAATTATTATAGTAGATTTTTTTAGGTGAGTAGATACAGCTATCTAGGTATTTACAATCTAAACATCTTTCTGCTGATCCTTCAGGTGCATTTTCTCTTTTAAAATGTCTTAATTGTCCAAAAGATGCTATTCTTTTGCAAGAACTTCCACCTAGTAACCAAGATAAAATATCTAAATCATGGCAACTTTTTTGTAAAATCAATGGACTTGTTTCATCTGAATTTCTCCAGTTTCCTCTCACAAAGCTATGAGCAAAGTGGTAGTTTCCTATATTTTCATTGTGTTGAATATCAACAACTTCCCCTATAATTCCACTTTCAATTAACTCTTTCAATTTGCTAAAGAATGGAGTATATCTCAATACATGGCATACCATTACTTTTACACCATATTTTTCTGCCATTTTCACTATATTTATACACTCATCAACTTTATTTGACATAGGCTTTTCAAGTAAAATATCATATCCTTTTTCCATAGCTATTTTTATTGGCTCAAAGTGCATATCATCACCAGTAGCTATAATTACAGCATCACAAAACTTATCCTTTGCTAAAAACTCTTCCCAACTTTCAAAAACAAACTCTGGATCTAATTTATGATCTTCCATCATCTCTTTTCTTTTTAATGGATTTGGTTCAGCTATTGCTATAACTTTTGCCTCATCTGTATAATTTAAAATATATTTTGCATAAACATCTTTTCCTCTATTTCCTGCTCCAATAACTCCAACTTTTATCATAAATTTCTTGCTCTTTTTTGAGCAATTCGCCTCCTTGATATTAAAAATCATTTATTTTAAAGTAATTCTACTCTTTTACTGCTCCAGCTACTATACCAGATAAAATCTTCTTCTTGAAAATTAGATACATAATTATTGTAGGTAACATAACAAGTACAATTGCTGCTGATAATTTAGCCCATGAACCACTACGTCCTACATAGTTCATCAACATAGTTGTTAAAGTTGCATTTTCTGCACTTGGCATATATAGATAAGGTGTATACATATCATTTAGTATATCTACTGATTTCAGTATTATAAGTGTTGCCGTTGCTGGTAAAATCAATGGGAATATTATCTTCCAATAGATTGTAAAATATGAACATCCATCTATCCTTGCACTTTCATCCAATGAATATGGAATTTGGTCAATAAATTGTTTATATACATAGATTTGCAAAATATCTGTTGATATATATATTATCATCGGTGCAAAGAGTGTATCATATAATCCTATCTTTCCAATTATTCCAAATCTAGTTATCTCTGCTATAAAACTTGGAACTAGCATTGCTAAACTAAATAGTAAGAAATATACTTTTTTCAGAGTAAATTCAAATCTACTTAATGAATAAGCCACCATACTACTTAAAAGTACATTTACTATAACTGTTCCTATTACAAGTAAAACAGAGTTCTTTAAACCTGTTAATATATTTCCCTTAACAAAAACCTCAGTATAGTTTTCTAAAGTAAATGGTGCTGGTAGAGAAAGGTGATTTCCCATAGCTATCTGCTCTGGAGTTTTAAATGATGATAACACAACTAATAATAGCGGTAATAAAACTATTAAAGTTACTATTATAAATATTCCATGATTAAAAATATTAAATATATAATTTTTTGTTTTGTTTTCCATTTTTCCTCCTAAACTAACCTAAAATTATGCTTTTTTCTTAAATATCTTCTTGATTTTTTCAGGTTCCAAAACAAGATTTTGAATCATAGAAATAATTATAATCGCTATTATAAGAACTATCGCCATTGCTGATGCCAAACCAAAGTTACTAAATTCAAAGGCTGTTTTTACAGTATGAAGTGCAAAAGTAGTACTGCTTGTTCCTGGTCCTCCACTTGTCATAACAAATGGAATATCAAATACCATTAAAGCTCCTCTTACATTTAAGAAAAGGATAATACTTAAAATTGACTTCATATTAGGTATAATAATCTTTATAAATTGTTGGAAAACTGATGCTCCATCAATCAATGCTGCCTCTAACATATCTTTATTTATTGACTGTAATCCAGCTAAAAACAATATAATATGAATTCCTGTAAATCTCCACAACGATACTATTACCAATGAATAGTTTACAATTTCTGGATCACTAAGCCATCTAACTTTTCCCATTTGCAATAGTGCAAGAAGTCCATTTAATACTCCATCTTCTGAACTATATAAAAATGAGAACATATAAGCTATTGCAACTCCATTTATTATATAAGGCATAAATACAATTGTTTTAAAAAATTCACTTTTTCTTATGTATCTATCTAATAACATAGCTAAATACATCTCAATAGGGATAAAAAATAGGTGAATTATAAAATACAGATTGTTATTTTTTAAACTTTGCCATATGTCACGTCTTTGAAAAACTTGATTGTAATTTTTTAGTCCTACAAAATTCCAAGTAGGATTAATTCCATCCCAATCTGTAAAGCTTATAGTTATAAGCTTTACAGTTGGATAAATTACAAATACTAATAATAATAGAGTTGGAATTGCTAAGAAACAAGTTAACAGTATTCTTTTTTGTATTTTATCTTTCATAGTTATACTCTCCAAATTATTTAGTATTTTCTCTAGCTTCTTTCCATCTATTGTTTAGATCATCCATATATTTTTCAAAGTCAACACCTTGTAACATCTCTTGTCCCATTCTTTTTACATCAAATGAAAGGAAGTTAGCAACTTCTCTATATTTTGCATCTCCACCTTTTTGTAATACAACTTCAGGATTAGAAATATTTGCTATTGTTTCATTAAATATAGTATTATCCCCTTCTACTCCTTCAACTGATGGAAGTACTTTCATATATTTTACATACTCTTTATAGTAGTCGCTTTGGAATAGCCAGTTTAAGAACTCTTTTGCCTCAGCAGCATTTTTACTATATTTAGGAATTGATAGGAATACTTCTGCTGTTACTAAATATCTAAATGGATCTTCTTTTGTTTCACGTGCAGGTAGTACAAATACTCCAATATCATCTAACTCTTCTTTTGATAAATCTTTTTGTAGATCTAAATAGAACCATTGTCCTGCTGCTAACATAGCTGCTTTTTTAGATACAAACATACTTTTTTCTTGATCCCATCCATATCCTAATGGATCGTCTCCAAATGGTTTTGTTTTATAGTAATTATTTAACATCTCATAAGCTGTATAGAATGGTTTTCCTTTAGAGAATGGAGCATCATCTACACCCATTTTAGTCCAAATATCATTTCCTCCTGATACTAAGAATGGCATAAATTCATTGAACGGATAAACAACCCAAGAATCCTTTCCTCCTAAAGCAACAGGAATATATTTTTCAGTAGCTTTTATCTTAGTTGAGATATCTACAAATTCACCCCAAGTTGTAGGAACTTCAACTCCAGCTTCTTTAAATATACTTTTTCTATAATATACGAATTCATTAAATCCATACATAGGAAGTCCATAGATATTTCCATCTATTGCATAATCTTTTGCAAATTTATTAACTTTTGTAGCTGGTAAATCATTTAAAGGAGTTAAAATATTTTTATAGTTTTCCATTGTTACTACTCTAACAGGGAAAATATCAGGTAATTTTTGTGCTGAGTTTCTAATTTTCATTGTATTGTCATATTCAGTAGCTTGTACTTTCTCCATTTTAATAGTAACATTAGGTTTTACTTTGCTATATGCTTCTGCTATGCTGTTTAGTTCCATCATATACTCTTCACCAGTACCAGTATATGTTACAAAACTTAACTCTACTTTTTCATCTTTCTTAGCCTCAGTTGCTTCTCCACCTTGTCCACAACCTACCATTAATAGCATTGTTCCTATTCCTAAAGCTTTTAAATAACTTTTCATCTTGTCCTCCCTCATATTTATATTTTAATTTCATATTTTTATTAACTAAGTTTTGCTTCCTCTTTTAGAGTCATTTTTTTATTATCTTTATGTAGTTCAAATACTACTATCTCATTTGTTCCCTCTTTTAATAGTGGTGCTGGAAGATATAATCTTTTTTGTGGTCCTGCTTTCCAATATCTACCTAGATTAAATCCATTTATAAATACAACACCTTTTTCCCAACCTTCAAAATCTAAATAAGTATCTCCTACTTCTTTTACTTCAAAGCTTCCTCTATAGAAAGTTGGATACTCTTCTTTATTACCATTTCCATATTTTATATTCTCTATATCTTTTAATGGAATTGTGTATATATCCCAGTTAAATAGGAATTGATTTCCTATTCTTACCCCTTCAGTTATTCCTTTAGGATCTTTTAATAGTGGTCCATAGTTTATTCTTGCCATATTTTCTACTAAAATTTCTAAAGTTGACTCTGGTCCATCTGCACTTAATAGTATCTCTTGCTTATTATTTCTATCAATTACCCCTTGATACTCTCCATTTAGATATATTAAAGCTCTATCTCTAACCTCTTGTAAATTTAATTTTAGAGCTTCTAATTTTCCTTTTATTGTTGTTTTATATAGAATAAATCCATAATCTTGATCTAATTCTTCCATTGTTAAAGGGTATGGTGATGTATAATGTTTTGATATAAGATCTAAATTTTCTTTAAATGTTCCATATTCAGTAAATTCAACATCTCCATAATTCATCTTTTTAGATTCTTTTACTGAAAAATACTTGTGATTTTTATGTTTTTTAATTTTATGCTCATATTTCTTTAAAATATCTTTTACTAAATGATACTTTTCTGTTAAGTCTCCTGCTTCAGTTAAAAGAGCATCATAGTCATAACTTGTTACTGTACATCTTTGTTCATCATGGTAGTTTGCTCCATTCATAAATCCAAAGTTAGTTCCTCCATGGAACATATAGAAGTTTACTGATATGTCATTTTCTAACATATATATAAGCTCTTCTCTAATATCATCAGCTTTTCTTGTTATATGTTCATGTTCCCAATGATCAAACCAACCTATCCAAAACTCCATAACCATTTTTGGCATATTTGTTTGATAATTTTCTAACATTTTAAAAGATTCTTCTGTTCTTGAACCAAAGTTTATTGTTTTCCAAACATTTGGCAAAGTTCCTCCAGATAGCATCCAATGTGTTGGTCCATCTGAAGTAAATAGTTGCTCTTTTACTCCTCTACTTCTTAAAGCTTCTTCTAAGTGTGCAAGATATTTACTATCATTTCCATAGCTTCCATACTCATTTTCTATTTGAACTGCTATAATATTTCCACCATTTGATCTTAAATATGGAGCAAATACTGGAACAAGATTATCATAATATCTGTCTACTTTTTCAATATAAGTTGGATCCATTGTTCTCAATCTTATATTTGTATATTTTAATAACCAAGCTGGAAGTCCTCCAAATTCCCATTCTGCACAGATATATGGAGATGGTCTTAAAATAATATACAATCCTTTTTCCTCTGCTAATTTTAAAAATCTTCCTAAATCTAACATTCCAGAGAAATTATATACCCCCTCTTGTGGCTCATGAAGATTCCAAGGTACATAAGTTTCTACACAGTTAAATCCTGCTGCTGCTATCTTCTCAAGTCTATCTTCCCATTGTTCTGGTAAAGTTCTAAAGTAGTGCATAGCTCCTGATATTAAAAGAGTTTTTTCTCCATCTATTGTTATATTATTTCCAACAAGTTTCACTTTGACCTCCTAATTATAAAGTAATATTTTCTTCTGTTTCAGCATCAAATATATGAGCTCTTTTTATATTGAAGTAAAATTCTCCCTCTTCTCCATATTTTACATTTTCAGTTTTTCTTGCTTCTATTCTTGATGTAAACTGACAACCATCTATTGTAAAGTATAGAAATTCCTCATTTCCCATGTGTTCTACTACACTTACTTGACCTTTTAAGAAGTTTATCTTTTCTCCTTCTGGGTGAGTAACTTTATTTCCAATATTTTCAGGTCTTATTCCTAAAATAACTTTTTTACCTATATGGCTTTTTACCTTTTCTCCCATCTCTTTTGGAAGTACAACATGTTTACTATTTCCAAATATAAAGATTATTCCATCTTCATTTTCTTCAATTACACCATCAACAAAGTTCATCGCTGGAGATCCTATAAATCCTGCTACAAATTTATTTGCTGGTTTATGGTATAAATTTAATGGTGTATCAACTTGCATTATCTTTCCATAGTTTAATACACAAATTCTATCTCCCATTGTCATTGCTTCTACTTGGTCATGTGTTACATAGATCATTGTTGCTGTTTGTCCTTCAGCTTTTAGTTGTTTATGTAGTTGAGTTATCTTAACTCTCATTGATACTCTTAATTTCGCATCTAGGTTTGATAGAGGTTCATCAAATAGGAATACATCTGGTTTTCTTACTATTGCTCTTCCTACTGCTACCCTTTGTCTTTGTCCTCCAGACATCTCTTTTGGTTTTCTATCTAATAATTGAGTTATCTCAAGTTTTTCTGCTGCCTCTCTAACTCTTCTATCTATTTCATCTTTTGGAGTTTTAGCCATTTTTAATCCAAATGCCATATTATCATAAACTGTCATATGAGGGTATAGAGCATAGTTTTGGAAAACCATTGCAATTCCTCTATCCTTCGGTGGAAGATCATTAACTAATTTATCTCCTATCCAAATTTCTCCTCCTGTAATCTCTTCAAGTCCAGCTACCATTCTAAGAGTAGTAGACTTAGCACAACCAGAAGGTCCTACAAAAACCATAAATTCCCCATCTTTAATTTCCAAATCAATTCCATGTACAGCTTTGAATCCATTAGGATACTGCTTTTCCACTTTTTTTAACACTACTTTCGCCATTTTTTCCCTCCATAAAATACTTTTAATTCATCTAGTACGTTTTAATCTGATATATAATAACTTTTATTATTAGCTATCTTGTTCACTTAATTTTCTATTTATCTTATTTTTATACATTTGTTATTTTTCTCAATTATTACATAACAAAATTTAATTGTAAATCTTCTGTTTTGGCTATCCCATTTTCCACAATTTACAGTTTAAATTAAAAAATAGTCTTTTTAATTTAAAAAGACTATTTTTATAATCTTATTCTGCTGTTTTATTTTTCAATATCTAGTATCTCACAAAACTCTTTTCCATTTTCTCTAAAATTCCAATTAACTTTATAAATTTTTTCTTTTGTTTTTATCTCATGGATATTATTTTCTAAGTTTATATACATATCCTTTTTAAAATCTATTTCACTATTATATGATAATCCCCAAATAATTTTCTTATCATCATTATCATACTCTTTCCAAATCTTAATAAAATATCCATCTTTTTCTTCTACTTCGAAAGAAATATTCTCTTCTAAATAGAATTTTATATTTAGTTCTCCTATTTGAATTTGAGATAATTTCTTATTAAAATATTTCTCTTTAATCTCCTGTCCATCAACTAAAATTTTAGGTAGATTATTATATTTTCTATTAAATATTGTTGTATATACTTTCTCTTCACTCTCTATATCTGTTTCTATAAAGATTATTTTAGAATCTATTAAACCCCAAGTTTTTCTACTTTTTAATCTCTCATTCCAGTTGAGAAACTCCATTGCAACTAATCCATTTTCACCTTGAGATATTCCATATGCAATTTTATCTTTTACAAAAGAGGATTCAAAGTTTCTTTGAGCATCTACCCCTTCCATATCCATTTTAATCTCTGTTGTTCCTGGAATATAGTAATAATCTACGTCTCTCCAATAATCTTTATAATCATTTACTCCATCATAAAGATAATATGCTCCATCTCCAGTATACCACCCTTTTAAGTTCTCTCCATTCATAGCCTCATAGTTTCCAATAGTTGATGAGTGCATTGCTATTCCAAAAGCATATTTTTCCTCTCTTTTCATCACTCTAGCCATCTTATTACAAACTTTTATACTATTGCTATACTTTTCTATCTCTTGTCCTCTGTATTTCTCTAAAATATCTGTTAATTTTTTATATAGAAATGGTGATTTTTCCTCTTCTAAATATTTTTTTGCTCCATATTTTACAATCTCTCTTAAAACAATATCTTCTAACTTTTTGCATTTATCATCTTCAAAAATTGAAGATACAACTAAAATATCATTTAATATTCGATGCCCTATAACTGAATCAATATTATTTGCCCTATCTATTCCTCTTCCAGATAACATATCTGTAAAACTTCCATTATAGAAAAATGGTTCAAAAGAATTTAAAATTATCTCATAAAGATCATTAACTTTTTTTACAACTGAAGTATATTCACTATCACTTATAACATATAAGATCTCTCCTATTCCTGATAACAGTACTTCTCCATATCCTCCAGCATATGGAATTGCCTCATGTTGAATAAAAGATCCATCTCTATAGAATCCCTCTCCTCTATCTTTCTCATTATATTCCCAAACTTCTGGCAGTGATTCTAAGGCTAATTTTATCTCAACTTCATCTTCTAATAGAATACCTCTAAATAGAGAGATCTTAACTGTATCTACCCTATTTCCCCCAGTTGATAATCTCAATGGTTTTCCACTTGGATGAATAGCTACTGGATTATTCCCAGAATATCTTGGATCAGGTTGAAAATATCTGCTAGTTTTTAGATTTTCAACTATTATTTCATCTTTAATTTTCCCTTTCATCAACATAAAAATATCATTCATTGTAAAAGGGATTCCAATCTCCCATTGCCACCAGTTTGTGTGTTCTATACTATTTAGATTATAAAAATATTCTCTAAACTTTTCTATCTTTTTTTCAATAAATTTTACAACAGATTCATCATTATAATATTTCGTTCCTTTAATATAATATCCTTTACATAGCAAAAGTAATTTTGCATATAAGACTTTTATTTTTACTATATTATCTTTTGTCTCTTCATAATCTAAGTTAGAGATCTCTTCTATTATTTGTTCCATCTCTTTATTATAAAATTCAATTATCTCTAAACTACCTTCCCCATTTCCTGTTAAAAACTCTATTCTCTTTTCTATCATTTTTTGATACTCTATCATTTTGTCACCGCCCTATTTTCTTTTCTATATTTTTATCACTATTTTTATAATAAAACAATCTTCAATATTCAGCTAATCTTTTTAGATAGAAAATTGAATATACATAAAAAAAGAGGCTATAATCTCTTATAGCCTCTAAATAACTAAGTTATGTTTTAATTATTTTCCAAAGTATCTGTTTAGTAATCCAGCGAAAGCTCTTCCATGTCTAGCTTCGTCTTTAGCCATTTCATGAACTGTATCGTGAATAGCGTCGAATCCTAACATTTTAGCTCTCTTAGCGATATCAAATTTTCCAGCAGTTGCTCCATATTCAGCTTCTACTCTCATTGTTAAGTTCTTTTCAGAAGAATCAGATACACATTCTCCTAGTAATTCAGCAAATTTAGCTGCATGTTCAGCTTCTTCGAAAGCTATTCTTTTGTAAGCTTCAGCAATTTCAGGATATCCTTCTCTGTCAGCTACTCTTGACATTGCAAGGTACATTCCAACTTCTGTACATTCTCCTTCAAAGTTAGCTCTTAATCCAGCGATGATTTCTTCATCTCCACAAGCTAGTCCTTCTCCAACTTTATGTTCAGTAGCCCAAACTCTTTCTGCTCCTTCTACTACTTCTTCCCATTTATCTTTTCCTGCTTTACAAACTGGACATACCTCTACTGCAGGGTCAGTTATAATTTCTCCACAAACTTTACATCTCCATTTAGCCATAATCATTTCCTCCTTAATTTCTATTTTATTTCCTTTTTCTAATTTATAATCATTACATTTTTATTACAATAATAATATACTATATATTCCTAATTATGTCAACACTTTTTTTATTTATTCTTTTCTAAAAATATTATATTTTATATATAGTAAACTTTTCTTTTTAATATAGTTAAAAAAAAGAGAGCTAAATCTCTTTAACTCTCTTCTATCCAAAATTATTTTACTAATAATGAGTGTCCATTCATATCTTCTGGTTTATCTAATCCTAATATTTCTAACATAGTAGGAGCGATATCAGATAATTTTCCATCTTCTAATTTATAGTTTTTATATTTATTAGAGATCATAATAAATGGAACTTTATTTGTTGTATGAGCTGTAAATGGTATCTTAGTAACTGGATCTTCCATTAGTTCAACATTTCCATGGTCTGCTGTAACTAATAGTGTTCCATCTAATTCTAATACTTTTTCAGCTACTTTTCCTAAGCATAGATCTATTTTCTTAACAGCAGAAACAGCTGCATCAAATACTCCTGTATGTCCAACCATATCTGGGTTAGCATAGTTGATGATGATAACATCATAAGTATCTGAATTTAAAGCTTCCATTAGCCCTTCAGTAACTCCACAAGCTGACATTTCAGGTTGAAGATCATAAGTAGCTACTTTTGGAGATGCTACAAGTTTTCTGTCTTCTCCCTCATATTGAGCTTCTTTTCCTCCATTAAAGAAGAAAGTAACGTGAGCATATTTTTCTGTTTCAGCAGTTCTAAGTTGTTTTAATCCTGCTCTAGAAATAACTTCACCAAATGTGTTATTAATATCTTTCTCTCCATAAACTACTGGAGCATCAATTGTAGCATCATATTGACGCATACAATAGTATTTTAATCCTAAGTATTCTCTTTCAAATCCTGTAAATTCTTTATCGTTAAGAGCTCTAGTTATTTCTCTAGCTCTATCTGGTCTAAAGTTAAAGTTAATGAATACATCACCTTTTTTAATAGTTCCTTCAGCTTTAACAACAGTAGGAATTACAAATTCATCAGTTACTTTTTCAGCATAAGATTTTTCTATTGCTTCAACTGCTGATGCTGCTGTATTTCCTTTTCCATATACCATAGCGTCATAAGCTTTTTGAACTCTATCCCAGTTTTTATCTCTATCCATTGCATAATATCTTCCTGAAAGTGTAGCTATTTCTCCAGCTCCAATTTCAGCAGCTTTAGCTTCTACAGTTTTTATGAAGTCAAGAGCTGATTCTGGTGGAGTATCTCTTCCATCTAAGAATGCGTGAATATATGCTTTTACTCCATATTTTTTAGCCATCATTAATAATCCAAAAAGATGATCTATATGTGAGTGAACTCCTCCTGTTGAAAGAAGTCCTCCAAAGTGAACAGGTTTTCCCTCTTTTTGAGCATATTCAAAAGCTTCTTTTAATACAGGGTTTTCAAAGAAAGTTCCCTCTCTTATATCTTTTGAAATTTCAACTAATGGTTGATAGATTACTCTTCCTGAACCTATATTTAAGTGTCCAACTTCTGAGTTCCCCATTTGTCCATCAGGTAGTCCAACTGCTTCTCCAGATGCTTCTAATTCTGAGTGTGGATACTCTTTTTGTAATCTATAGAAATTTTCTGGGTTTGCAGCAGTTATTGCATTTTTTTGCTCAGGGTTTTTATTGATTCCCCATCCATCTAATATCATTAACATTAAAGGTTTCTTTTTCATTTATTTCTCCTATTTCTATTATTTTCCAGCTTTAACAATTTCAGCAAATGATGCAGCTTTTAGAGATGCTCCTCCAATAAGTCCACCATCTATATCTTTTTGTGCAAGAAGTTCAACAGCATTTTCAGGTTTCATTGATCCACCATATTGAATTGTCATTTCTTCTGCAACAGCTTCACCAAACATTGATACAAGTACATCTCTTACTTGTCTGTGAGTTTCTTGAGCCATTTCTGGAGTTGCAGTTTTTCCAGTTCCAATTGCCCATACTGGTTCATAAGCAACAACAACTTTTGCAGCTTCTTCAGCAGTAAGTCCTTTTAATCCTCCTCTAATTTGAGTTTCAGTAACTTCTGCAGTTCTTCCAGATTCTCTATCTTCTAATTTTTCTCCTATACAAAGAATTGGTAACATTCCTGCTGCTAAAACAGCTTTTACTTTTTCATTGATGAATTCATCTGATTCGTGGAAGTATTCTCTTCTTTCTGAGTGTCCTAAAATTACATATTTTACTCCTATTGATTTAAGCATTAAAGGTGATACTTCTCCAGTATATGCTCCTGATTCTTTAGGATATACGTTTTCTGCAGCTATTTCAATATTGCTTCCTTCAACTGCTTTTACAGCATCTGATAAAGCTGTAAATGGAGCTCCAATTACTATTCCTACATTTTCTATTCCTGCTACTAGTCCTTTTAATTCTGTAAGCATTTCTACAGCTTCTGCATTTGTTTTATTCATTTTCCAGTTTCCAGCTATAATTGTTTTTCTCATTGAAAAAACCTCCATTTTTTTATTTTATCTTTCAGTATAAATATTATCACAGTAATCTTTATTTTTCAAATGTATCAATGGTTACATAATAACTCTTAATTGAGCAATCTTTTACGTTTTTCCTCTTCAGCAATATCAGAATAATATTCCTCTAAGTTCTCATAAAATTCACTCAATAATTCTCCCATATCAAACTCCATAATATCCAATAGTTCAACTATGTCTCTTGAGTCATAAGCCTTCTCAACATTTGTTAATTGCTCTTTAAAATCTTCAATATATTCATCGAAATCTGAATAAATAAAATCCAAAATATGATTCTCTTGTATGATTAAAAGTAGATTGTAGAACCATCTTAAAAAGATTAACATCTCTATTAACTTAATCTCTTCCTCTTCTGTGAGTATTCCTTGATCATCTGTTCCCAATGTTTCAAACATACTAAAGTATTTATCTATGTATCCTCTTGCATCAACTATTGATTCAAGGATAATTCCCCCTTGACTTTTAGTAATAACCTCTATAACCTTTAAATTTTTAACATCAACTATACTATTATCTTTTATAGCATGTCCATTTATATAAATTTTATGAGCTATTTTATCTTCCTTATCAAGTCTTTTATTTATAACTGATATTGCTCTCCCTAAGCTCTTAAAGCTTTTTTGTCCCAATTCAATTTTTACATTATCAACATATACTTCCATCTTTTCTCCTAATTTTCTTTATTTTCCAAAACTTTTTGCCATAGCTATGGAAAAAACATATATCTCCTTAGGTTTTCCCATCTTTTTTAGCTCTTTTATAATCTCTCTTATTGTACTCCCTGTTGTAACTATATCATCAACTAATAATATATTTTTCCCATCTATATTCAATTTTATTTTTCCAAAAGCATTTTCTATATTACTTTCTCTGCTCTCTTTACTTGATAAAAGATACATATGTTTTGTATCCTTTACCCTTTCTATTCTCTGATACTTTATTTTTAATCTCTCTAAAATCTCTTCTACTTGGTTAAATCCTCTCTCTTCCCTTCTCTTTTTACTAATAGGAACAGGAATAACAATATCTATTTTCTTTTCATCTAAAAGATATTTCAAAGGCTTTTTTAGCAAACTACTAATCTCAACTACCAATTCTTTTCTATTTTTTAATTTATAATCAGCTATTACTTTTCTTATATCCTCTTCATAATAATAAAGATAATAGTAGTTTTCCCGATTTTTTAACTCCCCTTTTCTCCTTAAAAGTTTTAAGCAATCATAACATATATATCTATCATCTTCAATTATTTTTCCACAAACTGAGCACTTAGTTGAAAAAAATAGGTTTCTAATACTGAGGTTTAAGCTCTTCATCTTTCTCTGCATCTACTATCTTTGCTGAATATATCTCTGTATAACCACAATTTAAACAGGTTTTAATATAATATGTGCCAAGCTCTAGTCTAAGCCCTGGACTTTTTTCTGGTAAAATAGTTGTTTTTACCTGATATTTGTCACAGCCACATTTCACACATCTAAAATCCAATTTCATCACCCCATACAATATTTTTATCCCATTTAAAATCATTCCCTAAGTAGCTCATACAATCAAATCTACACTGACTATCTTCTAAACTATTTTCAACTAAATATTGCATCGCTGTTTTATATATTCGTGTAATCTTTTTTCTATCTACAGCTTCACTTCCATATCCAAACTTTAATGTTGCCCTATATTTAACCTCTATAAAAATAATAACTTCTTCTTTTTTAGCTATTATATCTATTTCACCGTTTCTATTTCTATAATTACATTGTAATATCTCATACTTTTCTCTTTTTAAAATTTCTACTGATCTAGCTTCATAAATATCACCTTTAGCTCTTTTATTCACTAAAATCACCTGATTTATTTTATAATCTTATTTAAAAAGCTCTTTCTATGAATTGGTAAAACCCCTAATTCCAATAATTTCTCTTTATGTAACTTTGTTCCATATCCCTTATGTTTTTCAAACTTATACTCTGGATATTTCTTCCCTTCTTCAATCATCTCTCTATCTCTTGTAACTTTGGCAATTATTGAGGCTGCTGCAATAGATAAACTCTTGGCATCTCCCTTTATTACAAACTCTTGCTCTCCCTCATACTCTCTTATCTTAAAATTTCCATCAACTAAAACTAAATGATCTGTGCTACACTGCTTTTTCAAATTTTCTAAAGCTCTTCTCATAGCTAAAAAAGTAGCATTTAAAATATTTATCTCATCTATCTCTTCAGGTGTAGCCTCTCCAACTCCAATATAGAAATTTTCCATAATCACATCAAAAAGTTTCTCTCTTTTTTTCTCTGTCAATTTTTTAGAGTCATTTATCTCATCTAAATCATTACTGTATTTTTTTAAAATTGCTGCTGCTGCAACTACATTTCCAGCTAATGGACCTCTTCCAGCCTCATCTACTCCTATTACTATTTCACCTTTTGAAAGATCAAATTCATGTAAAGTCATCTTTGGCTCTTCTATATTTTCAACAACTTCATCTTTTTTCTTTCTCTTTCTTGTTTTTTTCTCTTTAGAATCTTCTAAGGAAAAAAGTCCTATTTGCTCTCCCTTTTCCCCGTTTTTTTTCATTCTAATTCCAACCTTTCTAAAAATTTATTTTTTCTATATCTAAACCAGCAAATTTAGCTGCTCTTTTAAAATCCTCTGGAATTGGTGCTGTAACTACCATCTCTTTTTTACTTATTGGATGAGTAAATTTTAATCTATAAGCATGTAACATCTGTCTATCTATTCCATCAGTACTATTTCCATAAGTAGCATCTCCTAAAATAGGATGATTTAAAGATTTCATATGTACCCTTATTTGATGAGTTCTTCCAGTTTCTATTCTAACTTTTACAAGAGAGTAGTTTTTACTTTCATCTAATATTTCATAATTTGATATAGCAATCTTTCCATTTTCTGTTACAACTGCCATTTTCTTTCTATCTCTTGGATCTCTACCTATTAAAGTTTCAATTCTTCCACTTTTATCTTTAAAAATTCCTTTAGCTATACACACATATGTTTTTTCTAAAGTTTTCTCTTTAAACATATCTGATAAAGTTGTATGAGCTTCATCATGTTTAGCCACAACTATTACTCCACTTGTATCTTTATCCAATCTATGAACTATCCCTGGTCTTATAACTCCATTTATAGTTGAAAGATCTTTTATATGATAAAGTAGAGCATTCACTAAAGTTCCATTATAGTTTCCATGTGCTGGGTGTACAACCATATTAGGAGCTTTATTTATTATAACGATATCTGAATCCTCGTAAATTATCTCAAGAGGTATATCTTCTGGAATCAGATCTAAAGTTTCATCTTCTGGAAGATTTACAACTATTGTTTCTGTACCCTTCAATTTATTTCCACTTTTAGTAGTTTTTTTCCCAGTGATCTCTACATATCCCCCATCAATTATCTTTTGGATATATGATCTTGTAGCATCTTCTATTACTTCATTAAGGAAACTATCTATTCTTTTTCCTTTATCATTTTCATTTGCTTGAACTGTTATTGTTTCTTTTATATTCTCCATATATACTCCATAACTTTTTTCTAAATTATATCATGGTATATGTTATTTTTCCATAATCAACTATTTATTTTAATAATTATTATAAATTAGAAAATATTTTCCTAAGTTTCTCTTTTATTGTGTATTGTTAGATTTTGACAAAGTACCTTTGTATTAGCGATTATTAGTCAAGTTAAGTTATCTAAATTTCTTTTTTAACATCAAGTTGTCTCCATGTCAGTGAATAAAGAATCCCTATGGCTCATTCCGTTGAAAATGCAAAACTCGGCTTCGCCTCAAACACGTTGCATTTTCTTAACTGCATTTCGCTGAGGACTTCTAATATTCACTTCTAAATTCCGTCAACTTGATGTTAGGGATAATTATTTTTACTTTAAATAAATTATAATTTTAATAAAAAAACTGTTGAAATTGATAATACCAACTTATCAACTCTCAACAGTTCCCTCTCAATTAATTCTTCTCATCTAAATTTATTAGATATGAAGAAGATGTCCCATTTTTTCTTTTTTAGTTTTCATATATTTTTCATTTGTTTCATTGAAACCAGTTTCGATAGCTTCTCTTCCAGTAACAACTATTCCGTATTCTTCTAATCCTTTAATTTTTTCAGGGTTATTAGTCATTATTCTAACTGATTTTATTCCTAGAGCTTTAATCATTTGAGCAGCAATAGCATAATCTCTCATATCTGGATCAAATCCCAATCTTACATTTGCTTCTACAGTATCTGCTCCTTGTTCTTGAAGAGTATACGCTTTTAATTTATTAATTAAACCTATTCCTCTTCCCTCTTGTCTTAGGTAAAGAACTACTCCTTCTCCCTCTTCTTCAACTCTTCTCATAGCTCTTTTTAATTGTGAACCACAATCACATCTCAATGATCCTAAAATATCTCCAGTAAAACATTCAGAGTGTATTCTAATAAGGACATTTTCTTTTCCTTTTAAATCTCCCTTAGTTAAAGCAATATGCTCTTTTCCATCAAGTTTATTATCAAAACCTACTATTACAAAGTTTCCTTGAGGAGTTGGCATCTTAGCTTCAACCTCTATTTTCATAAGTTGATCATGTTTCTTTCTATATTTTTGTAACTCTTCAATAGAAATCATTTTTAAATTATGTTTTTTAGCAAAAATTTCTAAGTCATCCATTCTTGCCATCATTCCATCTTCTTTCATAATTTCACAACATAATCCAACAGGTTTTAATCCTGCTAATTTCATTAAATCAACAGTTGCCTCTGTATGTCCATTTCTTTCAAGAACTCCACCATCTTTAGCTTTTAATGGGAACATATGTCCTGGTCTTCTAAAGTCTTTAGGTTTTGCTCCATCTTCAACAACTTTTAAAGCTGTTAATGAACGTTCATAAGCTGATATTCCAGTTGTTGTATCTACATGATCTATTGACACAGTAAAAGCTGTGCAATGGTTATCTGTATTGTCACTACACATTTGAGGAAGATCTAGTTTTTCTATATATTCACTAGACATTGGCATACAGATTAACCCTCTAGCATGAGCTGCCATAAGATTTACATTTTCAAGAGTTGCAAACTCTGCTGCACAAATTATATCCCCTTCATTTTCACGATCTTCATCATCTACTACTATAATTGATTTTCCTGCTCTTAGATCTTCTAAAGCATCTTCTATTCTATCTAACATCAATTTCACTCCTCTTTAAAAACCATTTTCTAATAAAAATTCCATTGTTATTTTACTCTCTTTTTTCTCTTCAGGAGCAGAAAAATTAAGCAATCTTTCAACATATTTTCCAATCAGATCAGTTTCTACATTTATAAAGTCACCAATATTTTTCTTTCCTAAAGTCACCATCTCTTGAGTATGTGGAATAAGAGATACACTAAATGTCTTATCTGTCATTCTCATTACAGTAAGACTAGCTCCATCAAGAGTTACTCTTCCCTTTTCAACAACATATTTCATATATTTTCTATCTACTTCTATCTCATAAATTTTTGCTATTCCCTCTTGAGTAATAGAAACTATACTCCCCTCACAATCTACATCTCCAGTTACAAGATGTCCACCTAGTGGAGTTGATAAAGTAATTGATTTTTCAAGATTAACTCTATCCCCTATATTTAATCTTTTTAAATTTGTTCTTTTAACTGTTTCATACATACAGTCAGCTGTAAAAAAATCTTCTCCTAGCTCTGTTGCTGTTAAACAAGTACCATTAGTTGCTATACTATCACCAACTTTACTTTTTTCCAATACTTTTTTACATTTTATCTTTATTTTAAGAGATTTCTCTCCATTTTCAATAGCTAGAACTTCTCCCATTTCCTCTACAAGTCCTGTAAAAATAGAAATCACTCTCCTTTCTATCTATAGAATTCTACAGATACATTGTTTCCATAGCTATTTATTTTTACATTTTTTAATTGGAAACCATCATCTATATTTTCAAAATTAAATCCTTTAATAAAAGGAATTGCTTTCTCGTCACCTAAAATTTTTGGAGCTATAAATATCTCTCCACCATCAATTACATCTTCCTCAAAAGCTTTAGAAATAAGATAACTTCCCCCTTCTAAAAGAATTGCATCTATTCCCTCTGCTCCTATTCTTTCTAATATCTCTTTTATTTTAAACTCTTTACCTTCTAAAAACAATATTTTAACATCTTTTTCTATTAATTTCTCTATTTTTTCACTATTCTCGTTTAATTTTGAAGTTACTAAGATACTTTTTTTATCTTGAAAATTTACAAATTTTGAAGTTAATGGTATTTTTAACTCTGGATCTATCACTATTCTATATGGATCTCTTCCATCTTCAACTCTTGCTGTTAAGCTAGGATCATCTGCTAACACAGTATTTATCCCTACCATTATCCCCATATATCTATTTCTTAATTTTTGAACTTTCTCTCTTGCAATCTCATTTGTTATCCATTTAGAACTTCCTGTTCTACTTGCAATTTTACCATCAAGAGTAATTCCACACTTTAAAAAAAGATATGCTGTTTTTTTAGAAATATATTTCATAAAGACTCTATTTAATTCCATTGCCTCTTTTTCTAAAACTCCAGTAACTACTTCTATTCCAGCTTCTTGCATCATCTTTATTCCTCTACCTGCAACTAAAGGATTGGGATCTAAAGATGCTATAAAGCATCTTTTTATCCCCATCTCTATAATTTTTTTCGCACATGGAGGTGTTTTCCCATAATGAGAACAAGGTTCTAAAGTTACATATATATCTGCTCCCTTAGCCTCTTCTCCTGCTGCTTCTAAAGCAAATACTTCAGCATGAGGTCCACCATATTTCTTATGGTATCCCTCTCCTATAATCTCTCCATTTTTCACAACAACAGCTCCTACAAGAGGGTTTGGATTAACCTTTCCCTCTCCTTTTAAAGCTAGTTCTAAAGCTCTCTCCATGTACTTAACATTCATGATTACATCCCCTTTAGTAGATTTACCATTTCTATTGCTGTAACTCCTGCATCAAATCCTTTGTTTCCAGCTTTTGTTCCAGCTCTTTGAATTGCTTCTTCAATAGTATTTGTAGTTAAAACTCCAAATATAACTGGTATTTCACTTTCAAGGCTTACAGAAGCAACTCCTTTAGAAACTTCTGCACAAACATAATCAAAATGTGGTGTTGATCCTTTAATTACTGCTCCTAGAGTAATTACTGCATCATATTTTCCTGACTTTGCCATTTTCTTTGCTACTAAAGGAATTTCAAAAGCTCCAGGTACCCAAGCTAATTCAATATCTTCTCCTGCTACTTCATGTCTAACAAGTGCATCTTCCGCTCCACCAATCAGTTTTGATGTGATAAACTCATTAAATCTAGCTGCAATAATTCCAATTCTTAACCCTCTACCTGAATAATTTCCTTCTAATACTTTCATTTTTCCTCCTTTGTTTCAGGACAAATAAAAAGCCCAGATACACTCCGGGCTGTAAAAGCATAAAAAAGACAATCAAAAAAAAGATAATCTTTTCTCTTCTTCCATCCAGACTTTACTGTCGGTTTTGGAATTTCACCAAATCAAGATCCTTCGATCTTCGCGGACTTTACCGCCGGTCGGGAATTGTTAATACTCACCCTGCCCTGAAGATAATTATTTTATTATTATTGATACTTTGATGATAGCACAACTTTGTACAAATTGCAAATATTTTATTCACTCTATTTTCTTTTGCTACTTTGACTCAAAAATATTCCAAGTCCAACTAAAATTATTACTATACCTGTTCCTTGTTGTAAACTTATCTTCTCTGAAAGAATAAAGTAGCTTAATATACAAGTTCCAACTGCTTCTCCAAGTATACTCATAGAGATTATTGAGGCACTTAACCATTTTAAAAGCCAAGTAAATATAAATTGTCCTAAAATTGTAGCCATAAATGCTAGCCCTAAAAATGCTCCCCAAGTTTTCAATGGATAATCTATGAAATTTTCATTTCTCATAAGTGAATAAATAGCTAAAAATACAGATCCACTTCCAAAACTTATAACTGAATATGGAATAGCTGATAAAGTTGTTCTAATATGTTGCCCTACCATGAAATATCCAGCTATTATAGCAGCAGCTACAAGAGCCATTATATCTCCTAGTAATGCCTCATTACTTATTTGTAGATCTCCCCAACCTATTACAACTGAACCTAAGATAGCTATAACACACCCCATTAATGCTAATTTAGAATACTTCTCTTTAAAGATAAAATATCCCCCTATTAGAGCAAATAATGGTTGTAAACAAACTATAACTGTTGAACTAGCAACTGAAGTATAATTCAAAGATTCAAACCATAATACATAGTGAACTGATAGTAAAAATCCTGAGAGTACTCCCATTCCCCATTGCTTTACATTTAACTTTCCTATCTCTCTTCTATTTTCCTCTTTTAAAATTAAAAATGGAACAAGAGCTAAAGTTGTAATCAACAATCTATAAAATGCTGTTATACCTGCTGGTGCTGCTGCAATCTTTACAAAAATTGCCGATGTTGACAGAAAAAATACTGCAAAGAACAGTATTACATATGCCATTGATTTTGATTTCATCTTTCTATAAATTCCTTTCCCTTAAATTTTCTTTCACATTTTACTATTTTTAACATATAAAGTCAAAGGTTTCTATCTTTTCTTTTATTGCTTTTTTCTATAATTTCTGTTAAACTTTTTACTGTATGTAAAATTTTAAATATTCTAGGAGGTTTTAGTGAACAATAGATCAAAGTCTAGTTTTATTGGATTAATTCCATTACTTATATTTGTGATACTATATTTAGGAGTTGGAACTTTTTTACAATTTAAAGGGGTTAGTATGGCATTCTATCAATTTCCATCTCCTGTTGCTATATTTGTAGGAATAATAGCTGCTTTTCTTTTATTTAAAGGAAAAATTTCAGAAAAATTCCATACTTTTTTATCTGGTTGTGGACATCAAGATATAATTACTATGTGTATTATATATCTTTTAGCTGGAGCATTTGCCAATGTTACTGAAAAAATGGGTGGAGTTAGTTCAACAGTTAATCTTGGACTTACATATATTCCCCCACACTTTTTAGCTGCTGGACTTTTCATAATTGCAGCTTTTATATCAACAGCTACTGGTACATCAGTAGGAGCTATCGTTTCAATCACTCCTATTGCTATTGGTTTAGCTGAAAAAAGTGGAGTTCCATTACCATTAATCTTGGCTTCTGTTATGGGTGGAGCAATGTTTGGAGATAATCTATCTGTTATCTCTGATACAACTATTGCTGCTACAAAAACTCAAGGGGTAGAGATGAGAGATAAATTTAGAGTCAACCTTTATATAGCTGCTCCTGCTGCTATTATAACTGTTATTCTACTACTTGTATTTGGTAAACCTATCAATATACCTCAAATTGAAACTCTTCCTTTTGAGATCATAAAAGTTTTACCATATATAACTGTCCTTGTTTTAGCTATCTCTGGATTAAATGTATTTGTTGTTTTAACTACTGGAATTTTATTCTCTGGTATAATCGGAATGAGCCATGGAGCATTTGATTTTTTAACTTTTACTCAAGAGATTTATAAAGGGTTTACAAATATGAATGAGATCTTTTTACTATCAATGTTAACTGGTGGACTTGCAACTATGTGTGCAAATGCTGGTGGAATACAATGGCTTATAGATCAAATTCAAAGAATAATAGTAGGGAAAAAAAGTGCAAAGGTTGGGATTGGACTTTTAGTAGCTTTTACTGATATGGCTGTTGCAAACAATACTGTTGCTATTATTATCAATGGTTCAATAGCTAAAAAAATATCTGAAAAATATGGTGTAGATCCTAAAGAGAGTGCTGCTATCTTAGATATTTTCTCTTGTATCTTCCAAGGACTTATCCCTTATGGAGCACAAATGCTTATTATGATAGGCTTTACAAAGGGAAGTGCCTCTCCTATTGATGTTATGCCACTATTATGGTATCAAATGTTACTATTTATATTTACAATAATCTTTATTATTTTCTCTATTAATGAGAAATTAATTTTAAAATCTAAATAAAAAAATTAAGCAGAGTAAATTAGATAATTTTCCAATTTACTCTGCTATTTTATTTTTTAATCCATCTAGCTAACTCTTCATCAGTTGCTAAAACATAGTGTTCACCATCAATATGATGTTGTGTTCCCTTATTATAATCTATTCCACTACTCTTATAATCATAAGTTTCAGCCTTTCTTATCTTCTCCATATGTGGATCTGGAAGAGGTATAGCTGATAATAAACTCTTTGTATATGGATGAATAGGGTTACTAAAAATCTCCTCAGTAGTTCCAGTTTCTACTAGATGTCCTAAATGAAGTACTCCTATTCTATCAGAGATATATTTTACCATAGAAAGATCGTGAGCAATAAAAAGATAAGCTGCTCCTGTTTTCTTCTGCAACTCTTTCATTAAGTTTACAACTTGAGCTTGAATTGATACATCTAGAGCTGATATAGCTTCGTCAGCTATTATAAGTTCTGGATTCATAATCAATGCCCTTGCTATTCCTATACGTTGTCTTTGTCCACCTGAAAATTGATGAGGATATCTTGTTGCATGTTCATGAGAAAGTCCAACTAAATCTAAAATATGATAGACTTTTTCCTCTCTCTCTTTTTCATCTTTATACATCTTATGAATATCCAATCCCTGTGCAATTATATCTATAACCTTCATTCTAGGATTTAAACATGCCATAGGGTCTTGAAATATCATCTGCATCTTAGTTCTAAGGTGTTTTAACTGATCTGATGAAAGTTTTCCAGAAATTTTGACACCATTAAAAATAACCTCTCCATCTGTTGATTCATATAGACGAATTATAGAACGCCCTGTTGTAGATTTTCCTGAACCTGACTCTCCAACAAGTCCATATGTTTCTCCAGGATATATATTAAAAGAGATTCCATCTACAGCTTTTACTGTAAATTTCTTGTTTATTTTAAAATATTGTTTTAAGTTTTTTACCTCAAGTAGAGGAGTTCTTTCCATAACTATCTTCCCCCTTTTAACATCTTCTCTATACGACGTTTCAATGATGCTGGCATCTCTACTTTTGGAGCATTTTCATGAAGTAACCACGATGATACACGATGTTTACCACCTATATCAAATTGTGGTGGTTCTACTCTAAAATCTATATTTAAAGCATATTCATTACGAGCAGCAAAAGCATCTCCTTCCACTTTATTTAATAGATTTGGTGGTGTTCCAGGTATAGTATAAAGAACCTCATCATGTGTTTCTATATCAGGCATAGATGATAATAATCCCCATGTATAAGGGTGACGAGGGTCATAGAATATCTCATCTACACTTCCCTTTTCAATTATTTTTCCAGCATACATAACTGCTACATAATCAGCAACCTTTGCTACTACTCCTAGGTCGTGAGTTATATATATTACAGAGATATTTTTCTTAATTTGAATCTCTTTTATAAGCTCAAGTATCTTAGCTTGAATAGTAACGTCTAAAGCTGTTGTAGGCTCATCACATATTAAAATATCAGGATCACAAGCTAAAGCAATAGCTATAACAACACGTTGACGCATTCCTCCAGATAATTGATGTGGATAGTTTTTCATACGTTTTTCTGGTTCAGTAATACCTACCTCTTCCAATAATTTTATAGCTTTTTCATATGCTTCTTTTTTAGGAATATGGTAATGATATATCATTCCCTCCATTATCTGCTTTCCTATTGTCATTGTTGGATTCAAAGATGTCATTGGATCTTGGAAAACCATAGCTATACGTTTTCCACAAATGTCTCTTTGTAACTCTTTAGGTGTTAGTTTAATAATATCCTTTGTTATCTTATTTCCATTTTCATCTGTATAATTAAATATTATACTTCCATTTTTAATAAAACCATTATTACTTAAAATACCCATAATAGCTTTTACAGTTACAGATTTTCCTGAACCTGATTCTCCTACTATTGCTATTGTCTCCCCTCTAAATAGGTCTAATCTAACTCCACGAATGGCATTTACAACTCCATTAGATGTACGGAAACAAATATCTAAATCACGAATTGATAATACTCTTTCTCTTTCCATATCTTTCCTACATCTCCTTCATCTTAGGGTCAAATGCGTCTTTCAATCCATCTGCAAGTAGATTAAAACTAAGCATAAGTATAGCTAGTACCATAGCTGGTATAATTGTCATATATGGACTTATCATAAATGATTTAAATCCTTCTGATATCATTACTCCCAATGAAACATTTGGAGCAGGTATTCCCAATCCTACAAAGGAAAGAGTTGTTTCCATAAATATTGCATTAGGTATTGAAAACATTGACATAATAATTAATTGTCCAAAAATATTTGGTAAAATATCTTTAAAGATTATGTGCATATCTGAAGCTCCTAATGTTTTTGAAGCAAGAACAAATTCTTGTTCCTTTAATTTTAACATTTGAGCTCTAGCAATACGACTCATTCCTATCCAACCAGTAAGTACTAAAACAAAAAGTATAGGTATAATTCCTGGTTTTAAAATTACTAACATCAATGTAGCTATTACAAGTGTAGGAATAGAGTTTATAATCTCAACTATACGTTGCATTATCATATCAACTTTTCCACCAAAATATCCAGAGATAAGCCCATAAGTCATACCAACTGCCATATCTATAACTATTGCTGCTGCTGCAACTAATAGAGAAATCCGAGTTCCACTCCATGTTCTCAACCAAATATCTCTTCCCATTGTATCAGTTCCAAAAAAGTAGAAAACATCTTTAACTTTCTTTACAGCATACATATCTTTTCCTCTAGCATATCCATCAACTATTCCAAGATTTTGTAAAAATGGTATTTTTGGAGGTAAACTTTGATGAGCTAGATTATTTCCATTTATTTCAAATGGAGATATCATAGGAGCTACTACTGCTAAAATTATTATTATACATATACATATAAGTCCAACTATAGCTCCTTTATTTGCCACTAATCTTATAAAAAAATCTTTCCAGAAAGAGTTATTTTCATATACTTTATCTATGTGGAGATCCTTACGATGAGCAAGTTTAAAGTCATCTTCTTGGAAAACTATCTTTTCTTCGCTACTCATTTGTTCCTCCTTTCACAATTCTAATACGTGGGTCTATTACTCCATATAATAGATCTACTATCAACATTACAATAATGTACATTAAACTATAAACAAAGGCACATGCCATAATTACATTATAGTCATTAACTTGTATTCCCATTGTTAATAATTGCCCTATTCCTGGTATTGAAAACATCTTTTCTATTACAAGTGATCCTGTCATAAGTCCAACAATTAAAGGAGCTAGAACAGTTACAACTTGTATTAAAGTATTTCTTAAAGCGTGACGGAATATTAAAACTCCCTTACTTAATCCTTTTGATTGAGCAAGTTGCATATACTCACTTCCCAATACCTCTGCCATTTCACTTCTAGTAAAACGTGCTATATTAGCTATTGTAAATACTGAAAGAGCTATTGTTGGCATTATACTAGAAACAAATGGTTGATGCACATTATATAATGCTGGAAGTATATTTAATTCTTTAGCAAATAGTAGGATAAAGAAAAGTGCAAATACAAATGATGGAATAGAAACTCCTATTACAGCTAATATAGATGCTAAAGTATCTATCCATGTATTTTTCTTTAATGCTGCTGTTATTCCAAGTAGTAATCCTACTATAACTCCAATAACTACTGCTTGAAGACCTATACGAATAGATGTCCATAAACGTGCATCTAACATTTGAGATACTGGCATATTTTTTTGAATAGAATAACTTACTCCAAAATCACCTTGAAGCATAAGTTTAAGATAGTTAAAAAATTGTACTATGAATGGCTTATCCAACCCATATTTTGCCTTTACTACTGCCATTTGAGCCTCTGTTAACTTTTCATCATTAAATGGTGTTCCAGGCATTAATTGAAGCATCAAATATAAGATAAAAACTATAACTAAAAGAGTCAAAGCAGCAATGGCTAAACGTTTTAATATATATTTAATCATTTTCCATTACTCCTTATATTTTTATAATAAAAATACAGCACAATACTTTAACAGCATTGTGCTGTATAATTTATCTCACTATTTTCTTACAATATTTTTATAAATTGTAGGAACTCCTACTGAGTGGAATTCAAATCCACTTAAATCTTTTTTAATCATAACAGCTGATCCTGTTTGATATACTGGTAATATTGCTGCATTTTCCATACAAACTCTTTCAGCTTGTTTTAAAGCTTCCCATCTTTCAACAGGTTTTCCTGTAAGTGAACCTTTGCTTGTTTCAAAGATTAAGTTATCATACTCTTTATTTGACCATTCTCCAAAGTTATAAGATGAACCTGTAATCCATAAATCAAGATAAGTCATAGGATCTGCATAGTCTGGTCCCCAACGAGTAAGTCCTAAATCAAATTTATTAGCTCTCATTAATTGTAGACGAGCTTTCTTAGGTTGTTGTTTTAAATTAATTGTAAATCCAGGTAAAGTTGTTTCAATTTCTGATTTTAAAAACTCTGCAACTTTTTTACTAGCTTCTGTATCTTCAAATACTAATTCATAAGCAAATTGATCTTTTCCTAGTTCAACTTTAGCTTTTTCAAAGTATTCTTTAGCTTTAGCTTTGTCTGTTTTTAAATATTCTGGAGATGTTTCACGGAAATCTTTTCCATCAGGACCAGTCGCTAATTTTACTGGAATTGCAAAGTTTGCAGCTATTGATCCATCTTTTAAAAGATAATTAGCTATTTGCTCTTTATCATAAGAAAGTGCTAAAGCTAAACGTAAATTTTTATTTTCTAAACCTGGTACATTTGTATTAGGAGATACAAACCATAAATATCCTCCAAGAGTATTTGTAAATTCAGGAGAATCTTTATATTGCTCTACCATCTCTCCAGTTAATTTTACATAATCAACTGTTCCTTGTTCAAAAGCAACCATTGCTGATTGCACATCTTTAACTACTTGGAAGTTTAATCCATCTATTTTTACTTTATCTGCATCGTAATAAAGATCATTTTTTACCATTGTATAGTTAGCACCTTGATTCCATTCAACCATTTTAAATGGTCCATTTGATAAGATTGCTTCTGGAGTAAGTGCATATTGTTCTTTATACTTATTATAAAAATCTTCACGAATTGGATAAAATGGTGGGAATGCCACTAACTGATTAAGAAATGGTACTGGATAATCTAATTCTACCTTTAAAGTTTTATCATCTACTGCTGTTACTCCTAATTCAGAAGTTGGTTTTTCTCCCTTTGTTACTGCACCTGCATTTTTTATCCCTGCTACTTCTACCATATAAGAATACTCAGAAGCTGTATTAGGATCTGCTAAACGTCTCCATGAGAAAACAAAATCATTAGCTGTTACTGGTTTTCCATCACTCCATTTTGCATCACGAATAGTAAAAATATGTGTTTTTCCATCTTCACTTACTTCTTCTTTTAGTGCCATACCAGGAATTGTATTTCCTGCTGCATCTAATTGATACAATCCTTCAGTTACTGCTGCTATTGCCTCAAATGAAGTTCCATCTGTAGCTAAACTTGTATCCATAGATGAAAGCTCTATTTCATTGGCTATAGTTACAACATTGCTTTTTACTGGTTCAGATTTAGGTTCTGTTATAGTTGCTGCTTCTTTACTTCCTCCACAACCAGAAAGTGTTCCAAGTATAAATAATGTTGAAAGAATCATCTTTAACTTTTTCATACTCTTTTCCCCCTTTAAACTTAACTAATATATGTATATGTGTGTAAGTATACTCCTTATAAAGAGTCTTGTCAAGAATAAATTAAAAAATATTTTTATTTTTTTTATTTTTGAAACTTTTTATTTCAAATATCTATATATTATATTTTTAGTATAACATTCATAAATAAGAAGTATATTTTTTATAATTTATCAATCTATTTTAAATTTAGCTAACAAAATAAGTAAATTTTTGTATCTACTCAGGTATTCAAATTCTACAAAAATTATCTAGCCTAAAGTTTAATTTCTATGATACTAGATTATCTTTTAAACATCAATTTTCAAAACTTCCAATAATCAAGGAGTTTGATAGAACGACTATGATTATTGAGACGCAGAAACAGAGTTTCTGTGATCCTTAATGTAGCACAGGACTTCGCCTGTGTCTCAAAAGTAGTAGTCGTTTACACTTCTCTACTTTTGGAAATTACGGCTTTAGTTGATATTGGGATAAAATTTTGATTCTTATATATTTTATGGGTAATAGGTGAGTAGTTACAGATTTTTTTATATTTTGTATAAAAAAAGAACTGCTTAAATTAATGATTTATCTCATCAATTTATAACAGTTCACTATCTTAAAACTATTTAATTCCTATTATAATTTATCTACTTCACCAATTATAACATCAGCAATTGGTGCAAATAGTTTTTCAGTTCCTTGCTCTTCTCCCTTAGTTAGATTAGCAATTCCCTTAGTCATTGGAAGTTCTCCTAATAAAACAAGTCCCATTTCAGCTAGGAAATCATTTACTCCATTTTCTTCATTGAAGCTTATTTTTGTATTACATTCTGGACATAGAATATAACTCATATTTTCAACTACTCCAACAACTGGAATATTTAATTTTTTAGACATATTTACAGCTTTAGCAACAATCATTGATACCATATCTTGAGGAACTGATACCATTACAACACCATTTATTGGTGTAGATTGCATAACAGTAAGAGCTACATCTCCTGTTCCTGGTGGCATATCTATTAGAAGATAATCAAGTTCTCCCCATAATACTTCTTCCCAGAATTGTTTAACTGCTCCTCCAACAACTGGACCTCTCCATACTACTGGTTCATTTTCATCATCTATTAAAAGGTTTAAAGATATTACTTTTATTCCCTCTTTAGAAACTACTGGAATTATATTTTCTCCATCTCCTGTAGCTTTTTGATCTTTCATTCCCATAAGTCTAGGAATACTTGGTCCTGTAATATCAGCATCCATTATCCCTACTTTGTATCCTCTTCTATTAAGCTCTTTTGCTAGTAAAGTAGTAACTGTTGATTTTCCAACTCCTCCTTTACCACTCATTATCCCAATAACTTTTTTTATATGATTTAATGGGTTGTTTACTATACCACAACTTGCTTTGTCTTTTGTACAAGTGCTTCCTGATGGACAACTTTTACAATCTGCCATTTCTTGCCTCCTTAAATTTTTTTATCATTATTATAATACTCCTACTTATAAACTTTGTCAAATCTTAAATTCTATCAAATTTTCTCTTTTTTTCTATATATTTAAAACTATTTTTTCAAAAAATAAAAAAGCTATACCTCTATCATATTATAAAGATATAGCCTTTAATTATTTACTATTTAGATTGAGCAATTAGTTCATTAGCTTCAGCTATTATAGCATCTGCATCTAATCCGTGAGCTGAAATTCCTTCTCCTAAAGTTTCTCCAGCTGCGATCATACATCCGATACATCCTAATCCATGTTTTCTGAAGATTTCAGCTAGTATAGGATATTGTTGAACTGCTTCTAAAATATTCATATCTTTAGTTATCATTGTTATCACTCCTTAAAATATATAGTTTTTTTACTCTCTAATTATATAAAAATTTACTTCTTATGTCAACTTTTTTCAATATTATCTTCCTACTACATTTAAAAGATCATGTACCCTTACAATTCCAACTAACTTTACATCTTTAAATACTGGTAAAACTGAGATTTGGCTCTCTCTATTCTCCATAAGTTCAAGAGCATCAATAGCCATACTATCTTCACTTACCCTTGTAAAGTTTCTTGTCATTATATCTTTAGCCTTTAAATTAAAGAACTCCTCTTTTCTCTTTAAAGCTCTTCTTATATCTCCTTCGGTGATTATTCCTACCATTAAATCACCATTCATAACACAAACTGCTCCTAATCTTTTTTCAGTCATAACTAAGATTACATTGTCTATGCTACTCTCTTTATCACAAAATGGAATCTTATCATCTTTATGCATTACATCGCTGACTCTCATTAAAAGTCTTTTTCCTAAACTTCCTCCTGGATGGTAAAGAGCAAAGTTTTCAGGTTTAAAATCTCTCATCTTGATTAAGATTGCAGCTAGAGCATCTCCCATAACAAGAGTACTTGTTGTTGAAGACATTGGAGCTAAATTCAAAGGACATCCCTCTCTTTTTACTCCTATATTTAAAATTTTATCTGCTGCTCTTCCTAATTTTGAGTTTCTATTTCCAGTCATTGCAACTATTTTAGCACCAATTTTCTTTATAGATGGAAGTATTGCAACTATTTCATCACTATTTCCACTATTTGAAATAGCTAGAACAACATCATCTTTAGAGATCATTCCTAAATCTCCATGTAACCCCTCAGCAGAGTTCATAAAAACAGCATATGTCCCTGTTGATGCTAATGTAGCTGCTATTTTTTTTCCAATTAGTCCAGATTTTCCTATTCCTGTTACAACTACTTTTCCCTTTGATTCTAAAATTATATTAACTACATCTATCATCTCTGAATCAATTTTTTCTCTTACTATTTTTAATTCTTCTATCTCTGAATCAAATATCTCTTTAGCATAATTAATTACATCCATCCCTTGTCACCGTTGCCAAAAATCTATAAAAATATAGAAATTTGTTTATTTCCTTCTTCATAGAATCCGATTTTGCCGTAGCTACTTTCCTTTGATATAACTCTCCAAAGGCTTAAATTCGGATACAACGCGTCCTACACATTAGCATTTTCTTGTTTGTGAAATTATGCTAATTTATACATAGACAAATTTATTGAAGCATTATAATCTCTATCAATTATCACTCCACAATGTGGACACTTGTAAATTCTATCTTTTAGTTTTAAATCTTTTTTTATATAACCACACTCGCTACAAGTTTTTGATGATGGATAAAATCTATCTGCTACTATTAATTCAATGCCATTTAGTTCTGTTTTATAGATTATATACTGCCTAAACTTGTGAAAACATTGTTTTCTTACTGAATCAGACAAATGTTTATTTTTCATCATTCCAGAAACATTCAAATCTTCTATTACAATTCTGTATGGTTTGGTTTTCACTATACTTGTTGTAACTTGATGGATATAGTTGTTTCGAATGTTTGCTAATTTTCTATGTATTAGTTTTGTTGTATTTTCTAATTTTTCTATATTTTTAGTTTTGATAAATTGGCAACTTCCACCCCCTTCTTTTTTAATTTTATTCATCTCATATTTTCTACTAATTTGTCTTTGTTTCTGCTTTAATCTTTTTTCTAACTTTTTAACTTTTTTAGTTTTATTAATATTTTTAAAAACTTTTCCATCTGAACAAACAGCTAAGTCTTTTAATCCTAAATCTATACCTAATGAAATATCTGTTAATTCTTCCTGCTTTTTATCAACTTCCACTCCTACGGATATATACCAGTATTTATTATCATAAGTAATTCTAGGATTATTATATTTAACATTCCTTGGTATTTGCTCATTTGTTTTTATCCAACCTACTTTTTCAATTAAGACTTTTTTCTCTTTAACGTTTAATTTTGAAGTATCATTGTAAAAACTAGGTTTACTTTTCTTTCTACTCTTAAATTTTGGTTTATTTGCTAAACCTTTGAAAAATCTTTTATAAGCATTACAAGCGTCTTTTACAGCTTGCTTAGTAACATTATTTGATACTTCATTTAACCAAATTAGTTCTGACTTTTTTAATTGAGTTAATTCTTTTCTGATAATTCCATCGCTAATAAATTTACCACCATTTCTATAATTTTCTTCCTGTTTCGCAAGAGTATAATTATAGATAAATCTAGCAGTTCCAACAGATTGCCACAATTTTTGTTCTTGCTCTTTAGTTGGATAAAGTCTAACTTTCTTCGCAAGTATCATCTTCTATTAACTCCTTAATCATTTTTTGTGTTATTTAATATTGTACACTAATCTATAAGCTATTTATATATTATTATATAAAATTACATATTTTTAATAACAGTTCTAAGCCCCTAATTATCTTCCTTTTACAAGGTCATCTATTTTTATTGCCACTTTTAATATCTCTTCTAAATCAGATAGATAAAGCATATTTGGTCCATCTGATAGAGCTTTTTCTGGGCTAGGATGAACCTCAGCAAATATTGCATCTACTCCTATTGCAAGTCCTGCTCTCATTAGAGGGTAAACATACTCTCTATCTCCAGAAGTAGCTGTTCCTAATCCTCCTGGTTTTTGTACAGCATGAGTTACATCAAATACAACTGGGTAACCAAATTTTCTCATTTCTAAAAGAGATCTCATATCTACAACCATATTGTTATATCCAAATGTACTTCCTCTTTCACATAACATAACTTGAGGATTTCCACTTTCTTCCATCTTCGTAACTACATTTTTCATATCCCAAGGAGCTAAAAATTGTCCTTTTTTTACATTTACAGGAAGTCCTGTTTCAGCTGCTGCAATTAAAAGATCTGTTTGTCTACATAAAAATGCTGGTATTTGAAGTAAGTCTACTACCTCAGCAGCTTTTTTACATTGCCATACTTCATGTACATCAGTAACAACTGGTACGTCGTATGTTTCTTTAACTTTTTTTAATATTCTTAATCCCTCTTCTATTCCAGGTCCTCTATATGAGTGGATAGAAGATCTATTTGCTTTATCAAAAGATGCTTTAAAAATATATTTTATTCCTAATTTATCACAGATAGCTTTTATCTTTCCAGCAACTTCCATAACTAACTCTTCAGATTCTATAACACAAGGTCCAGCTATTAGTGCAAATCTATTATTTCCACCAATTTCAATATCTTTTCCAATTTTAACTTTTTTTACTTCGTTAATTAGCATTTTTCCCCCTTTATTTTTCCTGTTTTTTTCTTATAATCTCACGTCTTGCAATCTCTCTATCATCAAAATGAATCTTCTTTCTTCCAAGAATTTGATAAGTTTCATGCCCTTTTCCAGCTAATAGAATTATATCATTTTTTTCTGCTAATTCTATCGCTTTTGAAATTGCCTCATCTCTATCTAAGATAACTATATGATTATCTTTTTTCATTCCAACTAATATATCATCTATTATTTTTTGAGGCTCTTCTGTTCTAGGGTTATCTGATGTAACTATTGCTAGATCACTTAAATTTTCAGCAATTCCACCCATTATCGGTCTTTTACTAGCATCTCTATCTCCACCACAACCAAAAACAGTTATTACTCTTCCTCTTTTTAATTCATTTATACTTTTTAAAATATTTTCAAGAGCATCTCCAGTGTGACAATAATCTACAATTACTCCAAAATCTTGTCCACAATTTACAAGCTCATATCTTCCTGGTGCTCCCTTTGCTCCCTTTATCTTCTCTATTATTGTTTCTATATCTATTCCCAATAATACAGCTACTGAAATAGCCCCAAGAACATTATACATATTGTATCTTCCTAAAATAGATAACTTTATCTTAGTTGTAAAATTATCTATTTTTATTTCTACCTCTTGTCCATCTCCATGAAACTCTAGTATCTTCCCTTTAGCTCTTCCTTCGTTGTACATTCCATAAGCAATTCCACCAAAGTCAAAAGATAATCTTTTTCCATAAAGATCATCAATATTGATTACACAATTATTTTCACAATCTTTTTTCATCATTGTAAAAAGTTTTCTCTTAGCTTGGAAATAATCCTCCATATCCTTGTGAAAATCTAAGTGATCTAAAGTCAAGTTAGTAAACATAGTCACATCAAACTCTAGCATATCTACTCTTCCTAGAGCTAAAGCATGTGAACTAACCTCCATAATCATATATTTTATGCCTTTTTCCACAGATTTTTTGCACATCTTTACAATATCTAATGATTCTGGAGTTGTATTAGGAGCTTCTATTATCTCATCTCCTATTTTATATTCAACAGTTCCTATTCTTGATACATTTTCACTACCTAAAATAGATTCAAGAAGATAAGTTGTTGTTGTCTTTCCATTAGTACCTGTAATTCCTATTATTTTTAGATTTTTTTGTGGATAATCATAAAATTTTGAGGCTACGATCCCTAAATTTTTTCTCAAATCTTCCACTAAAATATATTCAACTGGAAATTTAGTTTCTACCTCTTTAGAAACTAATATACAAGTTGCACCATTTTTTACTGCTTGTTCTATATAGTTATGTCCATCTACAACTGCACCTTCTAATGCAACAAATATATTTCCCTCTTTTATTTTTCTTGAATCATATTCAATTCCTGTATAAACTTGATTTTCATTTTTCTCTTTTAAAACTCTATATTTTAATCCTGCTAATATTTTATTCATATATGCTCCTAAATTAAATAAGAAAATCAGTCAGCCTCACTTAGCTGACCATATTCTTCATATGTTATTTTCTCTAATTGTTTCTTATATTTTATCAGTTCATTTGTCAACTGGTTTTGCAATCGAAAAAAATTTTCATTTAATTCATCCATATAGACCCAGTCTGGATTCTCTTTTCTCATCTCTTGTTGAATTCTAATTCGTATAGTTTTTAATTGTTTTTTTATATCATTTGATTTTATAAGGAGATTTTCTCTCAATCCTATAATCTCATCTTTTTGTTTATTAGTTAGATTACTAAAGTACACAGTACACCCGTCAACAACTATTTCATTAGCATATAAAGGTATCATAGAAAAAAACAATGTCAATATTAGCAAATTGATATATCTCATAATTAGCCTCCAGTTTATACAGCTATTTTTTTAATTATATTAGACCTCTGTGTCATATTTGTGACAACTATATCCTTTTAATATAAATTATAAAATAACTATAAAACTATCATTTTAACTGATATTTAAACATTTTCAATTTGCCAATCAATTTCCTCTTTTCCTAACGATTTTAGTATACTATTTATCTTTTTAAAGTGTCCACAACCGAAAAAACCATTCCATGCTGAAAGAGGACTTGGATGAGCTGCTTCTAAAATATAATGTTTTTTCTGATCAATAAATTTTATTTTTTTTCTAGCATTAGCTCCCCATAATACAAATATTACTGGCTCTTCTCTCTCATTTAAATACTTTATTATATTATCAGTAAAAATTTCCCATCCTATTTTTGAATGAGAGTTAGCTTCTCCTGCTCTAACTGTTAAAGCTGTATTAAGAAGAAGTATCCCTTGTTTTGCCCAAGGAACTAGGTATCCATTATTAGGTATATATGTTCCTAGCTCCTCCTTTAACTCTTTATACATATTTTGTAAAGATGGGGGTGTTTTGATTCCAATATTTACAGAAAATGCCAATCCATGAGCTTGATTTGGTCCATGATATGGATCTTGCCCTAAAATTAAAACTTTACAATCTTTAAAACTTGTTAATTTCAAAGCTGAAAAAATATCATCTGGCTTAGGATAGATAGTTCTACTTCTATATTCACTTATTAAAAACTTTCTCAAATTTTGATAATACTCTTTTTGAAATTCATCTTTTAATATCTCATCCCAATCATTTCCTATATTTACCATCTTTTCCTCCAATATTTCTCATTAATTTTCTGCTATTTTTAAACAATTAGGAAATCTCTTTTTCATTCCACAACCTGAACATTGTTTTCTACAATCAGGTGTTAAAGCTCCCTCTCTAGCTTTTTCATTCTCTCTAACTAAGAAGCACTTATCTACTCCAATATCTACCATATCCCAAGGTAATTCTTGATCTAACTCTCTAGCTCCAAGATAAGTTTTTTCCTCTATTCCTAAATCTTGAGCTGCCCCTATCCAGATATCATAGTTATCTCTATAATCATCTAGTTTAGCTCCCATTTCAAAGGCTCTTTGAATTAAATCTCCTGTTCTTTCATCTCCTCTTGATAATAATCCTTCAAGATAAGATTTTTTACTATCATGTATTCTAAGAGTGCAATGTTTTGACCCTTTAAATAGATCTCTTAAAATCTTATGTTTTCTCTTCATCTCTTCCATATCCATTTGCTCTGCCCATTGGAAAGGAGTATGAGGTTTTGGAACAAAGTTTGATACACTTACTGTTACATTTATTCTTTTACTAATAGGTAAGCATCTTTTTAATACTTTTGTTGCTAAATCATAGATTGCTGCTACATCTTCATCAGTTTCATATGGTAATCCTATCATAAAATAGAATTTTAAGTTTTCCCATTTTCCTCTTATTGCAGCTTCAGCAGTATCTAAAACATCTGCTTCCTCTACACCTTTATTTATTATATCTCTCAATCTTTGAGATCCTGCTTCTGGGGCAAAAGTAAATCCTGTTCTCTTTCCTCCACTTATATCATCAGCAACTTGGACTGAATAAGGGTTCATTCTCAATGATGGTAGAGAAATTCCTAGGTTTTTATTTTCATATTTACTTTTTAGTTTTTTTATAAGCTCATCTATTCTACTATAATCACTACTACTCAATGAAGATAGAGAGATTTCTGAATATCCAGTATTTCTTATCATTTTCTCTATTAATTCACAGTTTCTAGTTAAACTTCTCTCTCTAGCTGGTCTATATACTATACCTGCTTGACAGAATCTACATCCTCTAGTACATCCTCTTTGAATTTCAACAGATGCTCTATCATGTACAATATTTATGTATGGTACTAATTGATTATCATAAAACTCTGTTTTCTCTAAATCTTCAACTATAGCTCTTCTTATTTTTTTCTTTCCTTTGTGAAGTGCTGGAATATATACTCCATCAAGATCTTCTATTAATTGTAATTTTTCCATCTTTGTTTTATCAGAGTTTGCAACCATTCTCTTTGCAATCTCTACCATTACATCTTCTCCATCTCCTATAACGATGAAGTCTAAGAATTTCTCCATAGGTTTTGGGTTCATCATACAAGTTCCCCCTGCCATAATTAATGGATACTCTTCTCCTCTTTTTTCTCTCTCTAATGGTATTCCTGCTAAATCAAGAGCATTTAATACATTTGGATAGCACATCTCATAAGATAGTGAAAATCCTACCATATCAAACTCTTTTAATGGAGTTTTACTCTCTAATGAAAACATAGGAATATTGTTTTCTCTCATTATATTTTCCATATCTTCCATTGGAGCAAACCCTCTCTCTAAAGAGAATCCTTCTACTCTATTCATTAAGCTATATAGAATTCTTATCCCTAGATTTGACATTCCTACTTCATAAATATCTGGAAAAAATAGACACATTCTAGTTTTAAATTCATCTTTATGGATACTATTTATCTCATTTCCTAAATATTGTGCTGGTTTCTCTACTTTTAATAAGTATTTATCTAAATTTACTCTCATCTTTTCCTCTCTTTTTTATAAAATTTATACTTTATTTTAACATTTTTAAAATGTTTTACCTACTTTTTTATTTATCATCTAATTTTTGAAACTCTTGCATCTTTAGCTCTTTACTTTTAATATGATGCTCTCTACATAAAATAGCTAGTTTATAATTTGTATCTTTCAATTTATTAAATCCATCTTCACTATGATTTTCAAGCTCTCTATCTCCTAAAAGAACTTTTTTCATTCTCTTGATTAAAGAGGGATTTTTCTTTCCACAATCATGTAATAGTGCAAGTTTCAAAAAGATTTTATCATCTTTTAAAATCTCATTTTTCAATAAAAAATTATACAATCTAAATGAGTGAATTTTATCATATCTAGACATAGAATTAAATATTTCAAACTCCTCATTAGATAATATAGTTTTTACAATATCATTATTTTTTTCATTGTATCTTCCAAAAATATATAATAATCCCTGTTTTATTCTACTTATTATCATATCTCTCTCACAATAATATTCTTATATATCTTCTTTAATTTTTTTATATTACTTCCATTTTTTCCTATAAATTCCCCTTTGCTCCCTTTCTTTACATAGAAAATATATAGGTTTTTATCTAATGTTCTCTCTGCCTCTAAAATATTTTCAACTTCCACTTCACACTTTTCTAAAATCAGATTTTTTAACTCCTCTTTCAGATATATCTTTTCTAAAGTCAGATATTTCCCCATAAGAGCCTCTTTTTTCCCTGTTAAAATATATCCTGACATTATTCTAACTTGTTTTGGCATAAATGAATTTCCTACAAATCTCAACTTCCCATTTTCATAGGTAATTTTTACCTCTCTAATATGCTCTTTTAGCTCTAGCCCTTTTTTATCAGTAAACTCACTTACATCATATGTTCCACTTAGTTCACTACATAGTTTTTCTATCTCTTCTTCTGAATTTTTTATTAATTTTTTAGGATAGCTATAGATATATTCTCTCTTTTCTATCATTTCTGGGAATACAAGATTTGGAAATGTCTTTTTTACCATTGTAACTTTTAGATCCCCAGTTGATAGTTGATTAAAACTATTTTTTAAATTTTCCATATCTCCATTAAAATTACTACTAACATAAAGTATATTTTCATTTGCACTAACTTTAGCATCTGTTCTTCCAGCTTGCTGAATACCCTTTGCCCATGAAAATCCTACTTTTTCCATAATCTCTCTGAAAATACCCTTTACACTTTTCTTCCCTGCCATCTCATCAAAAGAGTGAAATTTCTGTCCATTATATGAGATATAAAACATATACCCCCATTTACTTGTTTTTTCTATAGCTCTTATATCCAATTTTATCCTCCATAATTTTCAATTCTTTTAATTATACCATATATGTATAAGAAAAAAAAGATTAGCTATAAAAAGAAAAACGGTTAAAGTTTTGTAAAATACAAAGCTAAAACCGTTTATTTTAATTAACCTTTTATTATTTTTACAAGTCTACTTGTTCCTAATCTATCTGCTCCAAGTTCAACAAATTTTTCTGCATCTTCAAAAGAGCTTATTCCTCCAGCAGGTTTTATTTTAACATCTTTACCTACATATTTTTTCATAAGAGCTACATCTTCAAATTTAGCTCCTGAAGTTGAGAATCCAGTTGATGTTTTTATAAATTCTGCTCCTGATTCAGTAACAATTTCACACATTTTTATTTTTTCTTCCTCAGTTAAAAGACAAGTTTCAATTATTACTTTTAATATCTTTCCATTACAAGCTTTGTGAATTGCTTTTATCTCTTGAAGAATATCATCATATTTTTTATCTTTTAGATCTCCAATATTGATAACCATATCTATCTCATCAGCACCATTTTTTACAGCATCTTCAGTTTCAAAAACTTTTACAGCTGTTGTACTATATCCATTTGGAAACCCTATTACTGTACAGATAGGAAGTTTATCTCCAACATATTCCTTAGCTCTTTTTACAAAAGATGCTGGAATACATGCTGATGCTACATCATAAGTCATTGAATCATCTAAAATCTCTTTTATTTGCTCCCAAGTTGCAGTTTGAGCTAATAAAGTATGATCAACCATCTTTAGTATTGCTTTTTTATCCATTTTATTCTCCTCTAAATTTTAAATTAATTTTTCTAATATAGATGTTCCAATAGTATTTTCTGGCATCTCAACTTCAAAATTATCTGCTATAGTAGCTCCAATAACTGCAAATGTGTCAGCAGTCTCTAATTTACCAGACTCTTTCATTGAAGGTGAATAAGCTAAAAATGGAACTCTCTCTCTTGTATGATCTGTTCCTGTATAGGTAGGGTCATTTCCATGATCTGCTGTTATTATTAACAGATCATCCTCTTTTAATTTTCCAAGTAAAACTCCCAAGTTCAGATCAAATTTTTCCAATTCCTCTGCATACCCTTTAGGATTTCTTCTATGCCCCCATAGAGCATCAAAGTCAACAAGATTTACAAAACATAATCCTTTAAAATCTCTATCTGCTATCTCTATAGTTTGTTCCATTCCATGAACAGAACTTTTTGATTTATTTGATTCTGTTATTCCCTCACCATCGAAAATATCATTTATTTTTCCTACTGAAATAACATCAAAATTACTATCTTTAAGTACATTTAAAGTTGTTCTTCCATAAGGTTTTAGAGCATAATCATGACGATTGCTTGTTCTCTTAAACTCACCTTTTTTTCTACCAACATATGGTCTTGCTATTACTCTTCCAACTTTCCATTCATCTCTCATTGTAAGCTCTCTAGCAATTTCACAATACTTGTAAAGAGTTTCAAGTCCCATTGTCTCTTCATTTCCACAAATTTGAAGTACAGAGTCTGCACTTGTATATACTATTACATCTCCAGTTGCAATCTCATGTTCTCCATACTCATCTAATATTTCAGTACCACTGGCTGATTTGTTTCCTACTATTTTGTGTCCGAATCTTTTTTCTAGCTCATCTATTAACTCTTTTGGAAAACCTGTTTCTGTAAATGTTTGAAAAGGTTTATCTATGTTAAGCCCCATCATTTCCCAATGCCCTGTCATTGTGTCTTTTCCTACACTTGTTTCTTTTAACTCTCCATAGTAACCTAAAGGTTTAGCAACTGGCTCTATATTTTTTAATTTACATAGATTTGCTATCCCTAATTTTTGTAAATTTGGAATATTTAATCTATCTACTGATTCAGCTATATGTCCAAGAGTATTTACCCCTATATCTCCATATTTTTCAGCATCGTCCATAGCCCCTATTCCCAATGAATCTATAACAACTGTAAAAATTCTCTTATATCTTTTCACTGAATTTCCTCCAATCTAATTAACAAAAAGTTTCTAATGCCACTTTCATCATATTAACAAAAGCTGTTTGTCTCTCCTCTGCTGTTGTTACCTCTTTAGTTACAAAAGAATCTGATATTGTTAAAAGGCAAGCTGCTTTTTTTCCTAAAACTCTTGCATTGTGGAAAAGAGCAAAACTTTCCATCTCTACACAAGAAACTCCTTTTTCTTCACAAAGAGTTTTATAATAATTAGGTTCTCCCTCTCTATAGAAAACATCACTTGAATGGATTCTACTAACATGTAGAGGAATTTCTAATCTCTTTGCAGCATCTTTTATCTTTTCATTTAACTCTTCACTTGGTAATATAATATCCTTATCATAACCATTTTGAGTGTGTGCATAAGATGATTCACTCCATGCACTATCAGCTAATACTACATCATAAACTTTTAGATCTCCTGAATAAGCTCCTGCTGATCCTACACGAATTATATTTTCAACTCCATAAACTGAGTATAGTTCATAAGAGTAGATTCCTATTGATGGCATTCCCATTCCTGATGCCATAACTGTTATCTCTTTACCTTTATACTCTCCAGTAAAAGCTAACATATTTCTAACAGAGTTTACTTGTTTTACATTTGTTAAAAAAGTTTCTGCTATAAACTTTGCTCTTAATGGATCTCCTGGCATAAGTACATTTTTTGCTATTTCTCCTAATTTTGCTTGATTATGTGGTGTCATATTACTTCCTCCTTATAAACTATCACTTGTAAAAGACATAGGCATAAGCTCTTCAATATTTGTTACAACAACTTCATCTTTTGTTCCTAACACTATTGGAGTATCTCTTTTTAAAAGTTCTACTAATACTTGTCTACATGCTCCACATGGAGTTATCAAAGTATTTCCCTTTCCTACTATAGCTATTGCCTCTATATCATCTTGACGATATCCATTTGAATATGCTTGAAATATGGCATTTCTCTCTGCACAATTTGTAAGCCCATATGAAGCATTTTCAACATTTGCACCTATAAAATAATTTCCATCTTTTGTTTTTACACAAGCTCCTACAAAGAAATTTGAGTAAGGAGCATAAGCATTTTCCATTGCTTTATAAGCTCTCGATAAGATATCATTATATTTTACCATATTTCCTCCTAGAATAACATAATTAATCCAACTATCATAGCACTTAGAACACTTACAGTAAATCCACCAATCATAGCTCTAAATACTAATTTAGAAAGAACTCCTCTTTTTTCTGGGCAAAGTGCTGAAATTCCTGCTATACAGATTCCCATACTCGAGAAGTTTGCAAATCCTGCAAGTGATATTGATAGAATAAGTCCTGTTCTTTCACTTAATTGTGATAAAACTGTTCCTAATTTTTGGAAGGCAATAAACTCATTCATTACAAGCTTACTTCCTAATAATTCTCCAGCAAGTCTCATATCTTCTCCAGTTAATCCCATTAAGAATCCTATTGGAGAGAAGATATATGCGAATATTTTTTCAAGAGTTAAGTTAAAGTTTCCAAGAACTCCATTAATAAGAGCAACTATACTTATTACAGCTATTAGAGAAGCTCCTATTGCTAAAGCTGAAGCTAATCCATTTTGAGCTCCCTCTGTAATCGCATCTATTAAGTTCTCATTTTTTCCTTTATTATCCATTCTAACATCAGAAATTTTTTGAGTCTCTTCTAATTCTGGAAGAATAATTTTTGAAATTGCAATACTTCCCATTGGTACTAATGCACTAGCTATTAGTAAGCTTTCCATAGGAATTCCCAATGCTACATATCCTCCAATAATTGTAGCTGACATACTTCCCATTCCTGATATTAAAACTACCATTATTTCACTTTCAGTCATAAAGTTAAGATATTTAGCAATAAGTATAGGACTTTCAGTTTGTCCTAAAAACATATTAGCCACAGCAACAAAGCTTTCTACTTGAGTAGTTCCCAATAATTTTCCTACTCCCTTTCCTATTATCTTAACAACCCAACCTAAAATTCCTAAGTAATATAATGCCGCAACTAAAGATGATAAAAATATTATGTTACACAAAACTGAAATTGCAAAAATAAATCCTGTTGCATTTCCAGGATTTGCAAGTGATCCAAACACAAATCCTATTCCATCTTGCCCATAGTTTAATACCATTGTAACTACATCTGACACTTTAGATACAACTGCTCTACCTAAAGGAAATTTAACTAAAAGAAAGGCAATAACAAATTGAGCCACTAACGCTTTTAAAATAACCTCTTTTTTTATTGACTTTCTAGCACTTGAATAAAGGTAAAGAGCTACAAGTACTAAAACTATTCCTAATATATTAACTATTATTCTCATTCCACTCTCCTATTTCTTTTCTTCACTATCAGCTTTAATTAGATTTCTAATAGCCTCTATTGTTACTCTTATAGCAGCATCTGTATCATGAACAACTGGATTTTCTAATCCTAATTTTTCTCTCTCTTGATTTGCTACTACTAAAAATGCAGATCCAACACGAACTCTTAAATGGCTTCCTACTACAAATAAAGCAGCAGATTCCATTTCAGAAGCTTTACATCCTAAACGTTTCCAAGCTTCCCATTTATTTAATAACTCATAACTAACTGGTTTAGTTTCTGGTGAATGTTGTCCATAGAAAGAATCTTTACATTGAACTACTCCCACATGATAATCTTTTCCAGATGCTTTAGCAGCTTTAACAAAAGCATTTACTACATCTAAATCAGCTACTGCTGGAAACTCTATAGGTGCATACTCTCTACTTGTACCTTCCATTCTTATAGCTCCAGTTGCTACAACTATATCTCCACCCATTATTTCTGGTTGCATTCCTCCACAAGTACCTACACGTAAAAATGTATCTGCTCCAGATTTTACTAACTCTTCCAAAGCGATTGCTGCAGAAGGTCCTCCTATACCAGTTGAAGTAACACTTACTTTTACTCCATCTAAATATCCAGTATATGTAATATACTCTCTTGAATCAGCTACTAACTCTGCATTATCAAAATATTTTGCTATTTTAGCACAACGTTTTGGATCTCCAGGTAATATAACATACTTTCCAACTTCTCCATGTCTTATTCCTATGTGATATTGAACTCCATCTTCTGCGTATTTCATAAATTATACCTCCAGATTTTTGTCTAACTTGTCTAATTAATTGTCTATAATTTATATTATCATCTTTAACCTAATACTGTCAATATTTTTCTTACTCTTTTACCAATAATTTTGCTCTTAAAATGTACAAAATTTTCTACTTTTGTAAAAGATTATATCCCTCTTATTTTCAGAAAAAATATATTTTTTAAGATAATAGTTGTCTAAATTTTTATAAAATTATGTGGTTTTTATATGATTAATTTTAGTTTTATATATGTTAATTCTGATCATATCATCTTTTATTTATACTTTACTTGACAAATTTTGTTTAGTTTTATATTGACAAATTTTTCAAAAAGTGATAGTATGAAAATATAATAAAAAGAAAAAAAATGTAATTTTGTACTCATTATAAAAATCTTTGATTAGTGGAACAATAAGGAGGCAGGAATATGTTATTTAAGACAACAGAACAACATGAAGCTTTACGTGCAAAAGTGAGAGAATTTGCAGAAACAGAAGTAAAACCTATAGCTTTTATGCTTGATCAACAAAATGAATTCCCTACAGAGGCTATTAAAAAGTTTGGTGAAATGGGAATGATGGGACTACCTTATCCAAAAGAATATGGTGGAGCTGGGCTTGATACTTTAAGTTATGCTATTGCTGTTGAAGAACTTTCAAGAGTTGATGGAGGAACTGGAGTTATTCTTTCTGCCCATGTATCTCTTGGATCATATCCTATTTATGCTTTTGGTACTGAAGAACAAAAACAAAAATATCTTGTTCCTCTAGCTAAAGGAGAAAAACTTGGTGCTTTTGGATTAACAGAACCAAATGCTGGTAGTGATGCTGGTGGTACTGAAACAACTGCTGTTTTAGAAGGAGATCATTATATCCTTAATGGTGGAAAAATATTTATAACTAATGCTGACAAAGCTGATACATATGTAATTTTTGCTGTAACTACTCCTGATATTGGAACAAGAGGAATAAGTGCTTTTATAGTTGAAAAAGGTTGGGAAGGATTTACATTTGGTACTCACTATGACAAAATGGGTATTCGTTCTTCTTCAACTGCTGAATTAGTATTTAATAATGTTAAAGTTCCTAAAGAAAATCTACTTGGAAAAGAAGGACAAGGATTTAAAATAGCTATGGCTACTCTTGATGGAGGTAGAATAGGTATTGCTGCCCAAGCTTTAGGAATTGCTCAAGGTGCTTTTGAAAATGCTCTTGAATATGCAAAAGAAAGAGAACAATTTGGAATGCCTATTGCTCATCAACAAGTTATATCTTTCAAATTAGCTGATATGGCTACAAAATTAAGATGTGCCAGATTCTTAGTTTATAGCTCTGCTGAATTAAAAGATCAACATGAACCATTTGGAATGGAATCTGCAATGGCAAAACAATATACATCTGATATCTGTCTAGAAGTTGTTAATGATGCACTTCAAATATTTGGAGGAAATGGATACCTTAAAGGTATGGAAGTTGAACGTGCTTATCGTGATGCTAAAATCTGTACTATCTATGAAGGAACTAACGAAATTCAAAGAATAGTTATTGCATCTCACTTAATTGGAAAGATGCCTAAAGCTAACTCTTCAGGACCTAAAAAACCTTCAGCTAAGGGACATGCAACAGGTTTACGTAAAAATATAATGTTTAAAGATGGAGATATGAAAGATAAAGTTAATGCTCTTGTAGAAGCTTTAAAAGCCGATGGATATGACTTTACAGTTGGTATCCCATTAGATACTCCTATTGCTATGGCTGATCGTATAGTTAGTGCTGGAATGGGAATTGGTGAAAAGGAAAATATGAAACTTATTGAAGATTTAGCTGTTCAAGCTGGAGCTGCTATTGGATCTTCTAGACCAGTAGCTGAAACACTAAAATATGTTCCTCTTAACCGTTATGTTGGTATGTCTGGACAAAAATTCAATGGAAACCTTTATATAGCTTGCGGTATCTCTGGAGCTGGACAACATTTAAAAGGAATTAAAGATGCAACTACTATTGTAGCTATTAATACAAACCCTAATGCAGCAATCTTTAAAAATGCAGATTATGGAATTGTTGGGGACTTAAAAGAAGTTCTTCCTCTTTTAACTGCTGCTTTAGATAATGGAGAGCCTAAAAAAGATGCTCCTCCTATGAAAAAAATGAAAAGAAATATCCCTAAAAAACCTGCACCTAGTTATCCTCTTCATGTATGTAATGGTTGTGGATATGTTTATGACCCTGCTATTGGAGATGAAGAAAATGGTGTAGAACCAGGTACTCTATTTAATAAATTACCTGAAGATTGGATCTGTCCTCTATGTGGAGAAGAAAAAGATCAATTTATAGAAGCTTAAATTTTTTTCATAGTTTTGTAAATTAAGGAGGAATTATTCATGTATAATGTTAGAAAAGTGACTGAAGATTTATATTGGATAGGAGGAGATGATCACCGTCTTCATCTATTTGAAAATATACACCCAATCCCTCGTGGAGTTTCATACAACTCATACTTACTTTTAGATAAGAAAACTGTTCTTTTTGATACTGTTGATTGGTCTATAGGACGTCAATTTTTAGAAAACTTAGAACATGTTTTAGATGGCAGACCTCTTGACTATATGGTTATTAATCATATGGAGCCTGACCATGCTGCTATGATAGAAGAAGTTATGCTACGTTATCCAAAAGTTAAAGTTATTAGTAGTGAAAAAGCATTCTACTTTATGAATCAATTTGGATTCCATATTGACAGCTCTAAAACTGAAATTGTAAAAGAAGGAGATAAAAAATCTTTCGGAAAACATGAGATACTATTTGTTGCTGCTCCTATGGTACACTGGCCAGAAGCTATGGTAAGTTTTGATACTACTAACGGAGTGTTATTTAGTGCTGATGCTTTCGGTTCATTTGGAGCATTAGATGGAAAACTATTTAATGATGAAGTTAATTTTGATCGTGATTGGATAGATGATGCTAGACGTTACTACACAAATATAGTTGGAAAATATGGACCTCATGTTCAAGCTCTGCTTAAAAAAGCTGCTGGTATAGATATTAAAATTGTTTGTCCTCTACATGGTCCAGTATGGCGTAATAACCTTGGATACTTCATTGATAAATATGATAAATGGAGTAGATATGAGCCTGAAGAAAAAGGAGTTATGATTGTATATGCTTCAATGTATGGAAATACTGAAAATGCAGCATCAGTTTTAGCTTCTAAATTAGTTGAAAAAGGAATGAATAATGTTGTAATGTATGATGTTTCTAAAACTCATATATCTCAACTTATCTCTGAAACATTCAAGTATAGTAATGTGGTATTAGCTTCTGTTACTTACAACTTAGGAATTTATCCATTGATGCACAACTATCTAATGGATATGAAAGCTCTTAATGTTCAAAATAGAACTTTTGCTATCCTTGAAAATGGTTCTTGGGCTTGTGAGTCTGGAAGATTAATGCGTGAATTTTTAGAAAATATGAGAAATATGACTGTTCTTGATGAAAAAGTAACTCTTACTTCTTCAATGACAGCTGAGCAAATTGGAGAGATGGATACTTTAGTTGACAGTATTATCAACTCTATGAAATAGGTCTTAATAGCAATCCTGTTATATAAATAAAAGGAGCTGTTGTAAATCAACATTGTGTTGGTTTGCACAGCTCTTTTTATTGTTAAAATTATATTTTTCTATTTATCTCTATATGTGAATGCTCTATTGGCAGATAATGCTTATTATGAACCTCTGGATACTTATTTTTACTGTATAAACTTTCAGTTACTAAATAACATTTATTGCTCTCTGATATCTTATATTTTATAGCTGAAAAGTTGCCAGATTCAGAGTAAATCAGTTTTAAATTTGAGTGTCTAGCCTCTTCGTAGATCTCTTTTTCTAAATATTTAAGTAACTCCTCTGAATTATTTAAGTCTATCTCTCTCTCTTTTATTGTCTCTACTGGTAAAATTGAAAGTGTATATGCCTTAGCCACTCCCTTAGATTTATACCATCTATCAGCAAAAATAATAACTGGAGTCTTTCTTTCTAAAACTTTATTAGTGTAATCTGTTGAAGGCTCTATTCTAAATTGAAACTCCACTTCATCAATAATATCATTTAAAGAATCATACACAGGATGTCCAAATGTTTCTAGCCCTTTCTCCCATTTAACACCATCACTTATTATAAAGTTTCCCTTTCCTTGAATATTTTTTATAATCCCATCCTCTCTTAAAAGAGTAAGTGCCTGTCTTAAAGTCATTCTACTCACTCCCATAAGCTTTGCTAATTCTGGTTCTGCTGGCAATCTATCTTCAAACTCTCCATCTTTTATTTTTTCATATATACTATCATAGACTCCCACATATCTTAATTTTTTCTTCTTTTTCTCTAATTCTTTATTCGCTTTTTCTTCCATCTAATTTTTCCCCCATTTCTTCATATTTATAACCCCATCTATAAATAAAATTTATACTATTTTTTAGACAAATGCAAGTTTTTTTATTTTTCTATCTCTCTTTGTCTATTTTTTTGTTTATTTTTTATAATTTCTATTTTTGTTCCATCTATTGAATTTTCATAGTATAATATAGATATATTATTTAAAAAATTTAACGATTAGGTGAGTATTATGACTGCTGAAAAAAAAGTTCCAGCTATAGAAAAAGCTGATAAAATATTCAAATATCTATATTATAAAGATTCTGCAACTCAAAGTGAAATCTCAAAAGAGTTAAATATCCCTAAAGCTACTACAAATAGATTATTAGCTGTTCTTACTGAGCTAAAATATTTAAGTTTTGAAAATAAAAAGTATAAACTTGGAGAGATATTTTACTTTTTTTCAACAAAACATGAAAGATATACTTTAATAAAAAATATATCCTATCCTTATCTTGAAGAGCTTTCTTTAAAATTTAAGGAAACTTTTAAAATAAGTGTTTTGGATGAAGATAAAATAAGAAGTATTGCTAAAGTTGAAAGTAGTGATTTTATAAAAATCTCTGTATCTGAAAATGCTATTTTTCCATTACATGCAGGTGCTGCAAGTAAGCTTTTAATCTGTCAATTAAGTGAAAATAGGTTGAATAAGCTTTTAGACACTACCCTTCCTCGTTACACAGAAAACACTATTACAGATAGAGAGGAGTTAAAAAAAGAGCTTTTAAAGATTAATATAAATAAGTTATCCTTTGATAATATGGAGCATTCAAAAAATATTAAAGCTGTTGCTGTTCCTATCTTAGATAAAAAAAATAGGATTATAGCTGCTGTTAGTTGTCCTTGTTTTCCAGATTCTTTGCCAGATGAAAGAGCAACTAAAATTGTAAAAGAGATGAGAAAAGCTTGTGATGAAATTTCTAAAAGATTAGATTACTTTAATAAATAACAATTACTTAATTATAATTTATTCTAATATCAGCTAAAATGGAATTTGGAGAAGAATATTAGAGAGAGTTACGAAATCTGACACTAAAAATTCTGACGTGTTTGAGACGAAGTCGAGTTTCAGAATTTTAGTCAGATGAGTATTACTCTCTCTTTATTCTACGACATGAAATTTAGCTGATATTTAAAATATAAGTTTTGATAACTTAACTTGACTAATAATTACTAAATACAAAGGTACTTTGTCAAAACCTAGCGATGTGCTAGAAAACTTAGCTTAACTAGATAAATTATAAATAACTTTAACTTAAAACTAATAAAAGTGATACATTTATAAAACTTAGTATTATTGAAAGAGATACTACATTTATTGCCAATTCCATATCTCCATCTGTTACGAAAACAAAAGTTAAGATATTATTTCCAACAGGAGAAAATGCCCCTAATAGCATTATCTTTCTTCCCATCTCATCAATAGGAAGAAACTTTCCTATTATAAATGTAGCTATCAATATTCCTATAACTTTAATTGCTACAATTATTAAACTTAACTTCAACTTTTTAAATTTTGGAGTAAAATAAGCTCCCAATGCTATCATAATAAGTGTCCCTGTCATCTCTGCTATCTCTTGCATTGTAATCTCTATTCCTTTTGGGAGTTTTAATCCTGTAATATTCAATACAAATCCAATTATCAATGCAATTATAAGAGGAGATTTTAAAAGTTTCTTTACTTTATCCATTGCTGTATCCTCTTTAGATGAAACAAAAATTGAATAGACAACAGTTGTAACTATAACTAAATTCCCTGCATCAAATAAAGATAATAGATACAAATTTTTCTCTCCAAAAAATACTATAAAAAATGGCAGAATAAAAGTCATATTCATTATCAATGTAGCTCCACGAAATACTTTTCTTTCATCGTCATTTAACTTTATTAGCTTTGATAAAAAAAGTCCTGTTGGAATCATAATAGCATGTATACACAGTGCAGATATTGGATATAACAGCAATTCTCTTTCTAACTTCATTCCACTTACTGAAAGTATAATTACTGCTGGACTTAAAAGATAGAACACAAGCTTTAACAGTACTGATGCTTCTTCCTTCTTTAAAATATTCATAACTTTTAAAATATAACCTATTGTAAAAAATAAAAATATTGGCAATAGTTTTTCTAATATTATCTCTAACATTTTTCCTCCAAATTTTAATAAAAACTTTCATTTTTATTATACAGTTTCTTTTATAAATTTCAATATTTATCCTATTATATTTTTCCATATAAGAAATTATTTTTTTATATATTTTCAGATAAACTTTTTATTCCTAAGGCTTTGTATCTATATTTAAAGAATTATAGTTTCTTTTTATTTTCATATATGGAAATTATTTTATGAATTTCTTATTGAAGTTTTTGTTTTTTTTGGGTATATTTAAAATATAGAATAAAATTAAATTATTGAGTTTACATATGATATAAAAATTAGGAGGTTTATTATGTTAAAGAAAAGTGAAATCTTAAATAAAATAACTGAAATTGGAATAGTTGCAGTTGTTAGAAGTGAAACTATTGCTGAAGGAATCAGAATTTCTAAAGCTTGTGTTGAAGGTGGAATCCCTGCAATTGAAGTTACATATACAGTTCCAGGAGCTACAGAAGTTATTAAAGCTCTTAAAGAAGAATTTACTCCAGATCAATTAGTAATCGGAGCTGGAACAGTATTAGATGCTGCTACTGCAAGAATCGCTATTCTAGCTGGAGCTGAATTTATCGTTTCTCCTGCTTTTGATGAAGAAACTGCTAAATTATGTAACTTATACCAAGTACCATATATGCCTGGATGTATGACTATCACTGAAATGACTAAAGCTATGCAATATGGATCAGATATCATCAAATTATTCCCTGGAAGTGCTTTCGGACCTTCATTTGTTAAAGCTGTTAAAGCTCCTCTTCCTCAAGCTAACATCATGCCTACAGGTGGAGTAAGCTTAGATAACATCGAAGAATGGTTCAAAAATGGTGTTGTAGCTGTTGGTGCTGGAGGAAAACTTGCTTCTGGTTCAACTGAAGATATCATTGCTACTGCAAAAGCTTTTGTTTCAAAAATCAGAGAAATAAAAAATAAATAATTAAAGGATGGCCTACAATGGAAAAAATATTTGATTTTAAAAATAGAGAATTTGGATTAGCTTGTAGTGGAGAACTTTTATTAAGACTTTCTCCTGTAAATAGTGAACTACTTGTTCAAGGAACTCTTTTAGAAAAAAATATCGGTGGTGCAGAATTTAACGTAGCAACTGGAGTTTCTTCTCTTGGAGTAAAAAGTACTCTTATCACTAAACTACCAGAAAATGAACTTGGAAGATATGCAAAAAGAGTTATAAACTCTAATGGAGTAGATAGCAGCTTTATAGTTGATGACAACTCACTTTACAAACGTTTAGCTATATACTTCTATGAATATGGAGCATCTCCTAGAAAACCAAATGTTACTTATGATAGACATGATTCATCTTTCCAATTCTTAGAAGCTGATGAATTAGATAAATCAATTTATGATAAATGTGAAATCTTCCACACAAGTGGAATCAGTCTTGGACTTTGTGAAAAATCTAAACAACTTACTAAAGATTTAATTAAAAACTTCAAAGAAAAAGGTGGATTAATCTCTTTTGACGTAAACTTTAGAAGAAATCTTTGGGGAGATGAGCAAAATGCTAGAGTTGAAATAGAAAAAATACTTCCTTCTATAGATATTCTATTTGCATCTGAAGAAACATTTAGAAAGATGTTTAAAGAAACTGGAGATCTTAAAGAGATCATGAGAAACTTTGCTGAAAAGCATGATCTTGCTTTAATAGCTTCTACTCAAAGAACTGTAAACTCTCCTAAATCTCACAACTTCACATCTATTATCTACAATAGAAAAGAGGATAAATTCTACTTCGAAAAACCATATGAAAATATAGAAATCGTAGATAGAATTGGAAGTGGAGATGCTTATGTTGCAGGAGTTCTTTATGGAATTTTAAAATATAACGACACTGAAAAAGCATTAAAATATGGAAATGCTTGTGGAGCTGTAAAAAATACTATCGTTGGAGATAATAACTGTGCTGGAGCTAACCTTATTGAAGGAATCATAGCTGATCATGAATTTGGAAGCACAAGTGAAATGAATAGATAATTTGCCCACTTATCTTTAATAAAGTTAATATAAACAAAAAAACTCAGATTAATTCTGAGTTTTTTTGTTATAGTTAGATTTATTTATTTTTTTCAAAATACTCTTTTCCTTTGAAATAGAAAACTAATGAAAATACTATTATTATCATTCCTGCTACTGTATTAAATGTTGGTACTTCATCTGGAAGCATTATCCAGCTTAAAATAGCTCCTAAAATTGGATTGATTAATCTACACATATTTACTTCTGAAACCTTTGTATTCTTATCTTGAAGAGCTATAAACCAGAAACTAAATGCAAATACTGAAACAAAAACTAAAGTTCCTAAACTTAAATAAAATCCTATAGGTTTTCCTATAAATTGTTTATATCCTTCTATTGCAACTCCTGTTACATATAGTAAAAATCCCCCAAAGAACATTTGAACAGCATTTAAAAATACAGGATCAATATTTGCTTTGTACTCTGCTACTTTAATTGCTGAATACCCTTGGAAAATTATATTCATAAACAGAAGACCTATACCAATAAGCCCAATTCCATTGATAGAGTATCCCCCACTTTTTACTCCTATTATCATTAATAATCCAACTAAACTTATTAAGATACTAATCACTTTATGCTTATTTAATTTATCATTTTTTGTCATAATATGGCTTAAAATAATATTTACAAAAGGAGTTGTCCCCATTATTATAGATGAAATAGCTCCATCAACTAAGTTTACCCCTATATAAAATGCTGCATACCCTAAAAAGATATTTACTAAAGTCAATAGTGTAAATAGCTTGCTATTTTTTCTTACCTCTTCCCACATGCCTTTATGCCAAGTATATACCAAAAGTATTATCCCTACTGATGTAAATCTCAATCCAGCAAAGTTCATCGGTGTCATATCATAACTCAAACCTGTTTTAATTACAGGGTTTACTATTGCCCATAAAATTGATGCAAGTATTGCATAAAGCAAACCTTTTTTCTTAAACATTTTTTTATTCCCCCTTTAATTTTTATACATTTTTATATTTTAACCTAATTATCAGAATATGGCAACTTTAAAAATCTTTTTGTAGTTCCATATATGAAAAAAGCATAGTCAAACGACTATGCTTTCTACTATATTTATATATAAAACATCTTGGGGAAAGATTTATTTATGTATTTATAATAATCTTTTCTTGTGTCAAAAATGTTACAATTTTTTTTAATTATTATATTAATAATCAAATTGTCTGTAATATCTTCTGATATCTAAGCTATGTTTTGTATTATCTTCAAAATGGAAAGCCATACGATCAACTAACACAGTAGATGCAATTGTTGGTGCAATTATCCAACGATATTTTTCATCAATACCTTTTAATTCAAAGTCTTGTGTATCAATTACTGTTAATTTATCTGTATAATTTCTTAAGAATTTCTCTGCTCTTTCATCTAACACACGAGTTTTTCCAGCACCTTTTACTAAGAATACACAAACATCTTTTTCTACAATCTCAAGAGTTCCATGGAAAAATTCAGCACTTGTTACTGACTTAGTTCTAATCCATTGCATCTCTTCTAATAGACACATTGAGAATAGGTAAGTTTCTCCCCAAACTTCTCCTCCACCTACCCAAATCATATATGGTTCATTGTAGTATTTTTTACCTGCTTCTTTTGCAATTGGATCAAATTTATATTTTGCTTCTAATAGATTTTCTGGTAGTGTCATTAATTGATCTGCAAATTCATCATAATCATCAAAATCTCCATTGTTTTTCATCAATCTAAAGAATAACCAGAATAATAACATGTATTCATATTCTACTCCATTTTCATGTCTCATAGGAATTGTATAATCAGAGTTTTTAGCTAGTGGAGATTCTGGATTTTTAGTACAACAAATAACTCTTATTCCATTTTCTTTACAATGTTTTGCTATTGCTACTGTTTCTTTTGTATCTCCAGATTTTGATAGTGTAATTACTATTGAATCTTTTGATAATGATTTATGCCCTCTATTTAATAATTCAGCTGCTTGCTCTACAAATACAGGCTTTTCAGTTACTTGTTTTGCCATTTCTCCCATAGCTAACATTGGAGCTAAACTTCCACCTACAGCTGTAAAAAATATATTTTTATATCCTTGTTTTGATACTTCATCTGCTACTTTTTCAGCTATTGGACGAGCCTCTCTTATTAGATCAGCACTTGTTCTATATTCCTTTTCATTAAATTTTAACATTTCAGCATATTTTGACATTTTCTTCCTCCTTAAATTTATTTTATATTTTTAAATTTTACTTTTTAAAACTTTATCAAAATCATCAAAAATTCTAATACCTAAATTTATTCCTTTAAAAGTAGCTATTTTATAACTCATTAATTGAATTGGAACAACCAATAACAATAATACTAAGTGTTCATCAATTTTTTCTTCTAAAGAAATATTTATATCCCCATTATTTAGCCCAATTAAAATTGACTTTTTAATATAAGAGTCCATATACTCTCTTAAATTTTTCATCCTATTTTTTAATTTCCCATCGTTTTCTAAATAAAATATAATATGATTTTTATTAGCTTCTAAATATGGTCCATGCATATAAGCTTCTAATTCAAATCCTTGTGATGGACATCTAACAGTCTCAGTAAATTTTGTCTCAAACTCTTTTGCTACTCCTAAAGCTCCACCATATCCTATTGCAACAAATCTATCTGTTGCTTTTAAAATCTCTTTATTTTCTTCAAAATAATCTTCACTTATTTCAATTACTTTTGGAATATAGTTAATTATTTTTTCTAACTCTTTTAAATAACTCTCAAACTTTTCTTTAGAAATATTTTTTCTACTTTCACCCAAAAATATTCCCAACAAGAAAATATTTAATAATGTTGCAGAAAATCCCTTAGTTACAAACCCAACTTTCTCTATTCCAAAGTTTAAATTTAAAATCAAATCTGAATATTCTATAACTGGACTTTCATTATCTGAAGTTATAGTTAAAGTTTTTATTTTAGAATTTTCCTTTATATATTTTAAGGCTTCTATTGTAGAACTGCTTTTTCCACTTTGGGTTATAGCAATTACCAAGTCTAAATCACTATCTATTTTTTCATAGTTATAAAAGTTAAAAGGCTCTTTTATATCTATAAAACAATCTAAAATATCTTCTAAAAAATATTTTGTTGTCTGAGCTGCATTCATAGATGAACCAGTAGCTAAGATTAAAACTCTCTTTATAGCTTTTGTTCCTAATTCATCTATAACTTTAGAATTGCTTTCCCTAAATTCTTTCAATATTTTTAGTAATACTTCTTTTTCTTCATAAATATTAGATAGCATTGTTTCCATAGCTTACCTCTCTAATTTAAATTAGAATATTCCAATAAGAGAACCGATGATTCCTACTATTGCCATTCCTAGTAATATCATTAATGGTTTTACTTTTTTACCAAGAAGATAATAAACAGCTCCAAAGGCTCCTAGTTGTAATATACCTGGCATAATATCATTCAATATTCCTTGAACTTCAATTTTATTTTCTCCACTAACAAAACTTAATGGTGTGCTAATGTCTATCATTCTAGCAGCCATAGCCCCTATAACTACTAATCCTAAAATCGAAGCTCCAAATGTTAACTTTTCCATAGTTCCATTTTTTTGTAATTTACTTAAGAACTCTATTCCCAATTTATATCCTAATTTTACAAGTAAAAATCTTATTATTATGTGTGGTACATTAAAGATAAATAAGAATAATATTGGCCCTAAAGCATTTCCTTGTAATGATAAAGATGTTCCTATTCCTGTTGCAATTAATCTTAAAGTTCCCCAGAAAAATGAATCTCCTATTCCTGAAAGTGGTCCCATCAATGCTGTTTTAATATTATTTATAGAGTTTTCATCAAAATCTTCAACTTCAGAATTTTCTTTCTCCATTGCAGCAGAAATTCCTAACATTAAAGTTACTATATGAGGTGTCATATTGAAAAACTCCAAGTGTCTTTTTAAGGCTCTTTTAAGTCCCTCTTTATTATCTTTATATAGTTTTTCTAAAACTGGAATAATAGCATAAATATATCCCAAATTCATCTGTCTTTCATAGTTCCAAGAAAACTCCATTTGGAACGATCTCCAAAATACTCTTGTTAATTCTTTATCTATATTTTTTTCAGAATTAGAAGTCTTCATCTTCTTCCACCTCACTTTCTTCTACTGCCTTTGCTCCACGTAATTGAACTCCATCTTTTAAATTAACAACTATTACAGCTAATATACCTCCAAAAATTGCTATTCCTGTTAGTGGAACTCCAGTATATACAGCTATTGCAAACCCTAAGAAGAAATATGGAGCAACTGTTTTATTTAATAGAAGTCTTGCTAACATTGCAAATCCTAATGCTGGTATTATTCCTGTTGCTACAGCTAATCCTCTTTGCACAAATTCAGGAATAGAATTTAATATAGTTGAAATTACATTACTTCCTAGTAAATATGAGAAGAAAACTATTAGTGCTAACATTAATGAAAGTCCAAATCCTGATATTAACTGCATTCTTTCAATACCTCTACAATTTCCTTCCTCTGCATAAGCATCTGCCTTGTGAGCTAACATAGGAATTATTATTCCTAGATAAACATTTTTTAAAATTAGAGTAAAAGTTGCTATAGGTAAAGCCAATAGTAAAACTGTTTCCACTCCTGATTTAGAAGCTATTGCAAAGGCTACCCCTAAAATACCTCCTGTTACAACATCTGGTGGAATTGCTCCTCCTACTGAAAACGATCCTATAAAAGCAAGTTCTAAAGTAGCTCCCATTATTACCCCAGCTTTTATATCTCCCATTACTATTCCTGTAAATAGCCCTGTTACAATAGGTCTTGAAATTAAACTTGTTCCTAAAGCAAATTCACTTTGTGCTATAAAAGCTATCATTCCCAAAAGAAATGCTTGTAACATTTTTCTCCCTCCTTTTCTATTTTATGTTTTTTATAAATAAATCTTATTATCTCCTGGTAGTTGTCTAATTTCAACCTCTACTCCTTGTGATTCTAACTCTTTTATCATCTTTTCTTCTTCTTCTAAAAGATTTATAGTTTTTGAAATATTTCTACTTCCCTCTCTTGGTTTTATTCCACCTAGATTAACTTGTTTTATTTGTTTTACATTTGAAACTATTTTATAAGCATCTTCTACTGATTCAACAACTATAAATAACTTATACTTATCAGTTACTCCTGAATTCAAAGCTTCTATTGCTGCTTTGATATCTTTAATAACTAATTTTACTCCCTGTGGTTTTGCTAATTTCATTGTTGTCTTTCTTAGCTCATCTCCTGCTACTGCATCATTTGCTATTAGTATACAATCAGCTCCTAATGTTTGTGTCCATGAAAAAGCAACTTGTCCATGTAATAATCTGTGATCTACTCTTAATAAAAGTATCATTTTTTCCTCCTAAAACGTTTTTTATTTAAATTAAAATTCTTCATCTTCCATTTGATTTTCTTTTTCTAACTCTAAATTTCCATATTTTACAGATTCTTTTGAATTAATTATTGAGTTTTCTATTAATTCTTTTGCATTGTTATACTCTTCTTGTTCTCCTAAAAGTTCTAATATTAATGATAAATTTAATCCCGAAATAACATGTAAATTTTTATTACTAGGAATTTTTTCCATAAAGGCATTGTTAACACTTCCACCAAATATATCTGTTACTACTATTATCTCTTTATCTTTATATTGAAGTAACATTCTATCTATCTCTTTGGCTAAGTTAAAATCTTCTTTAGTATAGCATGGTAGTGACTCCAAATTCTCAAACTTTCCTAAGATGATACCTATTGAATTTTCTATCCCTTTGGCAAAATTCCCATGTGTAGCTATTATAAATTGAAACATTTAGTTTACCTCCTGTACCTTTTCTCATAAATTAACACACTATTATTCTGGTGTCAATTTTTTTAGTTTTATCGTTAATTCGTAGTTAATGTTTTTATATTTATATGCTATAATATTGTTAAAATAAATATTTTTCAATCATCAACGAATTAATATTTTGTTTTTTTTTCGTTTATTATAACAACTATTTTTACTATAAAGGAGATGAGAGATATAAAAGAAAATAAAATTTCTAATAATTTTTTTAATTTTTCAACTTTTTTCAATACTGAAATATTATTTACTAAAAGATTTTCAAAAAATGATATTCTTTTTAAGCAATTTTTAATAAAACATATTGTAACAACTGATGAAAAAAAATTAGAAATAAAAGAGAATGAAATAAAAAAAATAATTTCTCTCCCTCATGGAGAAACTGTTGACTCTTTTTTATCAAAATTTTGTTCTAAAAGAATTGTTATCTACTATGGAAAATCTAAACTTAATCCCTATGAACTATCTTTAAGTATTGTTGCTTCCTATTTAAAAATTGAAGATAGGTATAAAATTAAAATAAGTGATGATTTTTATAAGATATTTAACTCTGAAAAAAATGATTTTAAACTTTTCTATTTAAATATTTTATTAAGTTTTTCCAACACAATTAGTAGAAATCTATTTAATCTATTAAAAAGTATATCTAATGAAGCTTTTCTTGAGATTTCATTAGAGGAGTTAAAAAATTATTTAAATATAGAGGAATCTTATGATCGTTTCTTTGATTTTGAACATAAAATTCTTGTTCCAGCTTTGAAAGAAATCGAAGAGTTTTTACTATATAAAGTTGAGTACTCAAAAATTAAAGAATCTAATAGTAAAAATAGTAAAATTAAGGGGATTCGTTTTGATATAATTCAAACTGCTGATAACAATAGAGAAAAGAATCTAACTTTACTTTTTGAATTATTTAATCCTTTTGCTAAAAACGAAAAGCTATTACAAGAGTTTATAACAAAACAATCTTTCTTTTATAGTTTCAATTATTTAAAAAGAAATATTGAATATTCTCTACTACATAGTTGTAAAAATTTAGATAGTTTTTTAATTGAGGCTATTGAAAAAGATTATGTTAATACTAGATTTAAAACTAAGTTTAAAAATTTTTCAAAACAATATACTCTTATTTCAAATCTAAATCAAAATTTTACATCATTAGATGATTTTAGGGATAATATTTTTAAAGAGATTGATAAAAAGAAATTAAGTGAACTATCAATTTTAGTTAAATTTATGAAAAGTTCCTTCCAATTGTTTAGAAATAACTTTTTAACAAATGAGGCTTTAAATAAAAATGAAATTTATAAAACTTTCTATACTAATTTTCAAGAAAATAATGAATTTACATTTGAAAATAAACATCTATTACTTATAGCAGAGTTTAACGATACATGTTGTGAAAGTTATTTTGCTATTTTTAAAAAATAAATTTAAAAAAAGAGGCTTGAAATATTATCAAGCCTCTTTTAAGATTATTCTTTTAATTTTTGCTTTCTATTTCTTTAAAGTTTTAAAGAATCCTATTGTACATAGAGCTGAAACAACTATACCACAAACAAGTCCAATCATTTCAATAGTAGCAACTGGTGTTCCTTGGAAGAATCTTACAAATCCTTCTGGAGCTATAATAATATAATCTGTAACTACTACTGTCATAAATATTGCTGGTATAAGAGCAATCTTATAATTTTTACCATTGTTATTTAGGTATTTAGCTGCTGCCCATAATGCTATTGTTGCTAATGTTTGGTTAGACCAGCTGAAATATCTCCATAGAATGTTAAAGTCTATAAAACATAGTGCTATTCCAACTACAAATAGAGGAATTGCAACAATAAATCTATTAATTATAGGTCCTTGTTTATATTTAATAGTATCTGCTATTGTAAGTCTTGCACTTCTAAATGCTGTATCTCCTGAAGTTATTGGACAAGCAACAACTCCTAATAGTGCTAAAGCTCCTCCAACTTTTCCTAATACTGTATTAGAAATCTTATTAACTACAACAGCTGCTCCACCATGTCCTAGTGCTTCTCCTAATCCTGGAGTTCCACCAAAGAAGCTCATTGCTGCTGCTGCCCATACTAATGCAACTATACCTTCAGATATCATTGCACCATAGAATACTTTTCTTCCTTCTCTTTCATTTTGAATACATCTTGCCATCATAGGTGATTGTGTTGCATGGAATCCTGAAATTGCTCCACAAGCTATTGAAATACAAAGATAAGGGAATACTGATTGTCCTTTTGGATGGAAATTATGGAAAGCTATTTCAGGAATATCATATCCTTGAACTACTATTCCAATTCCTATTCCAACAGCCATTATTAATAGTGCTATACCAAATATTGGATAGATTCTACCAATAATCTTATCTACTGGAAGAACTGTTGCTGCTAAGTAATAAATAATAATAATTCCTATAAGAACCATTTTATCTATTCCTGTTAAATCATTTAGTATTGCTGCTGGACTTGTTATAAATACAACTCCTACAAGAACTAGAAGAACTATTGAGAAAACTACCATAAGTTTTCTTGCCCCTTCTCCTAAATTTTCTCCAACCAATTCAGATACACTTGCTCCATCTTTTCTCAATGACATCATTCCGATTAAGAAGTCATGAACTGATCCTGCAAAGATACATCCAAATACTATCCAAATAAATGCTGCTGGTCCCCACATAGCCCCTGCTACAGCTCCAAATATTGGTCCTGTCCCTGCTATATTAAGAAATTGAATCAAAAATGCTTTTTTCCAATCCATCTCAACATAATCCACTCCATCACTTAATCTTTTAGCTGGGGTATCTCTATTTGGATCTGGTCCAAATATTCCATCTACGATTTTACCATAAATCATATATCCTACAATTAAAGCTATAATTGATACAATAAAACTTACCATATAAATCTGACCTCCATTTTAGTTAGTTAAACTTATTCTTATACAATTATATGATACAAAAAATATTCTAAAAAAAGATTAGTTGTTCTTTAAAAGGTTAAATTTAATACTTAAAATGCAAAATTTAATCTTCAAATACCACTTTTTATCTTTATTTATTTATGATATAATTTTTATGTCTATGTAGGAGGTAGAAATTTGTTTAAATTAATTAGTCATCTTTTCAACAATTTAGGTTATATTATTGCCATAGCTTTTTTCTTTACAAAGCTAAAAAGGGCAAAAGATATATTTACTCATAAAAAATACTCTAAAAAAGATGTTTTTATTCTTTCATGTTTCTTTTCAATTTTAGCAATTATTGGCACTTATACTGGTGTAGATTATCGTGGAGCTATTGTTAATATCAGAAATATTGGAGTTGTAGTTGGTGGAATTTTAGCAGGACCAGAAGTTGGTATACTTTCAGGTTTTATAGCAGGTATTCACCGACTTTTTATAGATGCAGATCCAATTACTACTATTCCTTGTGCTACTGCTACTATGATTGGAGGATTTATTACAGCATATTTATATAAAAGATGTAATGAAAAAAATTTTTATTTATATGGATTTCTAGGTGGATTTTTAGTTGAAAATCTCAGTATGCTCCTTATTCTAATTATGGGAAAAGATTTTGAATTAGCAAAGGATATTGTTTCAAATATATATTTTCCTATGATTTTAGCCAATGCAGTGGGAGTTTCTATTGTTTTACTTATTATTCAAGATATTATTGAAGAAAAGGATATTATAGCTGGAAAACAAGCTAAACTTTCTCTGGAAATTGCCAATAAAACTCTACCCTATTTTAGAAATGGTGAATCTTTAAATGAAATATGTAAAATTATATCTGACTCTTTAGGAGCAAAAGCTGTAGTAATTACTAACGAAAAATATATTACTGCTAGTTATTCAACATCTGAAGATTTTAAAATTGCTCATACAGATATAAAAAGTAAAGCTACTAAAAGAGTTTTAAAAACTGGAAAAATCTGTATAATTGGACAATGTGATGATGTTAAATATTTTCAATGTGTTACTGGAAAAATTAAATCTTGTATTATCTCCCCATTATTTCAAGGAGAAAAAGTTTCTGGGACTTTAAAAATATATTTTGATACAAAAGAAAACGTAACTGCCTCAAATCAATACTTAGTTGAAGGATTATCACTTCTTATCTCCACTCAATTGGAGTTAAGTAGTGTTGAAAATCTTAAGACTATGGCAAAGGAAGCTGAATTAAAAGCTCTACAAACTCAAATAAATCCACATTTTCTCTTTAATGCTCTGCATACTACATCTTTCTTTGTAAGAAAAGATCCTAATAAAGCTAGAGAAATTATTATAGATCTTTCAACATATTTGAGGTACAACCTTGAAAATGCCTGTAAATTAGTACCACTTGAAATGGAGTTAGAACAAGTAAAAGCATATTTTAATATTGAAAAAGCTCGTTTTGGAGATAAAATATCTCTAAATATAGATGTAGATGAAAATGTTAAAGATATCAATATCCCTAGCCTTATTATTCAACCTCTTGTTGAAAATAGTATAAAACATGGGTTGTTAAAAAAACGTGAAGGGGGATTTGTAAATATAATAGCCAAAAAAGAGAATAAAGGTTGTCTTATAACAATAGAAGATAATGGAATTGGAATTGATCAAAAAATAATTGATAATTTAGATGATAGAATAGATAAAAATATTGGATTAAAAAATGTACATAATAGAATTAAACTAATATATGGTAAGGGTCTTGTTGTTGAGAAATTAGAAACTGGAACAAAAATATCCTTTTATATTGAATAGGAGGCTTTAATGGTTAAATGTGTTATAGTTGAAGATGAGTTTCCAGCTAGAGAAGAGCTGAAATTTTTCATTGAAAACCATGATGGAATAGAACTGGAGAAAGAGTTTGAAAATCCACTTGATGCTTTAAAATATCTTCAAGATAATAAAACAGACGTGGTTTTTTTAGATATAAATATGCCTGAATTAGATGGTATGAGCCTTGGAAAAATTTTATCAAAGTTAGATGAAAATCTAAAAATAATTTTTATCACAGCATATAGAGATTATGCTCCTGAAGCTTTTGAGATAAAAGCTTTCGATTATCTTTTAAAGCCTTATTCTGATAAAAGAATAAATGAGGTATTAGATAATATTACTAAACTTAAAGAGCATGAGCACACAAAAGAGGTCAGCCAAATAAATAAGATCACTGTCACTTCTGATGAAAAGATGTTTGTTATCTCTATTGATGATATATACTATATTGAAGCTGGAGAAAAAGAGAGTATTATTCATACAAAAGATCACTCTTACTCTTCTAAAATAAAGATCTCTAAATGGGAAGAACTCCTTCCACTATGGAAATTTTATAGAACTCATAGATCATACATTGTTAATCTTGATAAGATAACTGAGGTAGAACCTTGGTTTAATGGAACTTATATTTTAAAGATTCAAGATCTAAAATTTAAAGTTCCAGTAAGTCGTAATAATATTAAAGAGTTTAAAGAGATGTTAGTTATTAAATAACAAAAAAGACATAGAAAAATCTATGTCTTTTTTGTATATCTATATATAAAACATCTTGGGGAAAGATTTATTATGCTTTAATAATAACAGATATTTATGTCAATTTTGTTACAATTTTTTAAAAACTAAAATATAAAAGAGGCTATAAAACAGCCTCTTAAATATCTTATTTATTTACTTTTACTCCAAAAGAAACTTTTTCTCCATTTACATTAAAATCTGCTGTAAATCCATCTACTTCTCCAAATACTATCTCATCTGTTAAAGTATCATGTTTAATTTCCTCTGCATTTCTAGTAATAATATCTTTTATCTTATCATTGTCTTTTTCATAAAGAACAATATGATCCATTACATCAAAGTTAGCTTCTTTACGCATAGATTGGATTTTACTGATAACTTCTCTTACAAATCCTTCTTCTATTAATTCAGGAGTAAGTTTTGTATCAAGGATAACAGTAACTCCTCTATCTTCTAAAGGCATATATCCTTCAGTTTGAGCAGTATCTATTAAAAGATCTTCTGGTGCTAAAGGTGCTTCTGTTCCATCAGAAAGTTGTAATTTAAGAACTCCTGTTGTATCAAGTTCTTTTTTAGCTTTGCTTCCATCAATTTCAGCTAATAAAGTACGAATCTCATTAACTTTTTTACCATATCTTTGTCCTAAAGTTTTTAGTTGTGGTTTAAATGTATATGAAGTAAATTGTGAAGCATCATCTATAAAGTGGATATCTTTAATATTTAGTTCCTCTTTAATTATATTTTGATATAGCTCTCCAACTACATTTTCAGCTTTTACATAGATATTAGCTATTGGTTGTCTATTTTTAATGTTAGCTGCATTTCTTGCTGCTCTTCCTAAAGTTACAACTTGTAACACTTCTTCCATGTTATCTTCAAGTTCTTTATCAATCATTGTTTCATCAACTGTTGGATAATCAGTTAAGTGAATACTTTCAGGAGCATTTTTATCTACACTGCAAACTAAGTTTTGATAGATCTCCTCTGTCATAAATGGAATCATTGGAGCTGCTGTTTTGCAGATAGTAACTAATGCTGTGTAAAGAGTCATATATGCAGTGATCTTATCATCTGTCATATCTTGTACCCAGAAACGTTCTCTACTTCTTCTTACATACCAGTTACTTAATTCATCAACAAAATCTTGTAGAAGTCTAGCTGCTTCTAATAATTTATAATCAGCTAAGTTTTCATCTACACCTTTTACAACTGTATTTAATTTCGAAAGTAACCATCTGTCCATTACAGTTAATTTTTCTTTATCTAGTGTATATTTTGTAGGATCAAATTGATCTATCTCAGCATATAGAACATAGAAAGCATAAGTGTTCCATAATGTTGACATAAATTTACGTTGTCCCTCTAATACAGCTTTTCCGTGGAATCTATTTGGTAACCAAGGAGCTGAGTTAATATAGAAATACCAACGAATTGCATCTGCTCCATAAGTTGCTAAAGCTTCAAATGGATCTACTGCATTTCCTTTAGATTTAGACATTTTTTGTCCATTCTCATCTTGAACGTGTCCTAAAACAATTACATTTTTATATGGTGCTTTGTTAAATATCAAAGTAGATATTGCAAGAAGTGAATAGAACCATCCTCTTGTTTGGTCAACTGCCTCTGATATAAAGTCAGCAGGGAATTGTTTTTCAAATAGATCTTGATTTTCAAATGGATAGTGGTGTTGAGCAAAAGGCATTGATCCTGAGTCAAACCAACAGTCAATTACTTCTGACACTCTATGCATTTGTTTTCCACAGTGAGGACAAGTAATAGTTACAGCATCAATATATGGACGGTGTAACTCTATATTATCTGGACAATTAGGTGACATAGATTTTAATTCAGCTATACTTCCTATTGCATGTTTATGTCCACATTCACACTCCCAAACATTTAATGGAGTTCCCCAATATCTATCTCTACTGATACCCCAGTCTTGAACATTTTCTAGCCAATCTCCAAAACGTCCTTTTCCTATTGTTTTTGGTATCCAGTTGATTGTATTATTATTTCTGATAAGATCATCTTTTACAGCTGTCATTTTGATAAACCATGATTCTCTTGCATAGTAGATAAGAGGTGTGTCACATCTCCAGCAATGAGGATAGTTATGTTCAAATGATGGAGCATCAAATAATAGCCCTCTTGTTTCTAAATCTATTAAGATAGGTTTATCAGCTTTTTTACAGAAAGTTCCAGCCCAAGGAGTTTCTTTTGTCATTTCCCCTTTAGCATCAACTAATTGAACAAATGGTAAGTCATATTTTCTTCCAACATTGGCGTCGTCTTCCCCGAATGCAGGTGCAATATGAACTACTCCAGTTCCATCTGTAAGTGTTACATAATCATCACAAGTTACAAACCAACATTTTTTATCTGGTGAAACAAAGTCAAATAATGGCTCATACTCTTTATATTCTAAATCTTTTCCTACATAAGTTTCAAGGATTTCATAATCCTCTTTAAGCACAGTTGCTACTAAAGCTTCTGCCATGTAGTAAGTATATTCTCCATGTTTTACTTTTACATAAGTTTCTTTAGGGTTTACACAAAGAGCTACGTTTGAAGGTAGAGTCCAAGGAGTAGTTGTCCATGCTAAGATATAAGCATCTTCCCCTTTAACTTTAAATCTAACAATAGCTGATTTTTCTTTTACATCTTTATATCCTTGAGCAACTTCGTGGCTTGATAGAGGAGTTCCACATCTTGGGCAGTAAGGTACTATTTTAAATCCTTTATATAGTAATCCTTTTTCCCAAATTTGTTTTAATGCCCACCATTCAGATTCGATGAAATTATTATCATAAGTTACATATGGTTTCTCCATGTCTGCCCAGAATCCTACAGTTCCAGAGAAGTCTTCCCACATGCTTTTGTATTTCCATACACTTTTTTTACACTCATTGATAAATGGTTCAAGCCCATAGTTTTCAATTTGATCTTTTCCATTGATTCCTAATAATTTTTCTACTTCTAGTTCTACTGGAAGCCCGTGTGTATCCCATCCAGCTTTTCTAGGTACATCATAACCTTTCATTGTTCTATATCTAGGGATCATATCTTTAATAACACGAGTTAAAACATGCCCTATATGAGGCTTTCCATTAGCTGTAGGTGGTCCATCATAGAATGTATAAGTCTTATCCCCTTTTCTTAAATCTAAGCTTTTTTCAAAAATTTTGTTTTCTTTCCAAAATTTTTCAATTTCTTTTTCTCTCTCTACAAAATTAAGATTTGTAGACACCTTTTTGTACATAAAAACCTCCTAATATAAAGTTTATATTAATTTTATTTCTACCTATAAAAAAAAGGCAACCTGTGGTTGCCCTTATCTACTAATTTTCATTAAGAAATAACATATACAACGCCACATTAACAATATCTATAATATTTTATTTTGAACATATTATTGATATTATTATTATAGCCTTTCTATATCCCATCTCTTTTCTCCCCTTTTATTTTTCTAAATACAATATATCACATATCCTTTATAAAAGCAAGGGGTGAACTCATATATAATCTAAAAAACTGATACTACTATATTATTTTTTAATATATTTTATCTCTATTAAAATTTAGGAAACTCCTTTGCCTCTTTTATAAATTCAACCAAAGTTTCAATCTTTACCTTTGGATGATTTGATGAAACTCCAACTATTGCTCCTTCTACAATAGGAGCATCTACTATCTCAACTCTTATTTCATCTTTTAATGCCTCTTTAGCTTTCTCAGCATTTAAAACTGAACTCCCAAGATCACAAAGTACTACTACTCCATCTCCTTGATCTGCATTTTTTATAGCTCTTGAAATTATATGTGGACAAGTTCCATAATTTCCCTCTTTATCAATTCCACCACCATTAACTAGATGAAAATCACTATTTTTTAATTCTAAGCAAAAATTTATAATCTCTTGTGATAATTTTGGATTGTGTGCAACTACTACTATTCCTACCATCGTTTCCCCCATAGAAATTTTTGACATATTTTCTTACTATTTTATATACCTTGTTTTTATTATTTGTCAAGATTTAATACTCTTCACATGATAAATGTATCAATTATATTATAACATAAATCAAATATATAGTAACTATTTTTTTCAAAAAAAATAAGAGAAAATACTTAAGGTACCTTCTCTTACATATTTTTTAACTTGCTAACTGAATATCACTATTTTCCTGTTTTTTTACTATTTTATCAAATAATATTTCTAAATATCTAAAAGTATAGTCAAGATTGTATGTTTTTATACTGATATTTTTTCCATTATATTCAAAATCAATATAGAAAATTTTATTTTCTGAGTGTACATCACATATTAACTTAACATTTTTAAATGATGTCTCCCACTTTTTATTTTTTATCAATATTTTCATAACACTCCCTCCTATATTATATATAATTATAGATAATCTATATTTAATTATATATTAGAATAAAATTTGATTTTTGTCAATATATTTTATTTTTATATTGTAAAATAGATAATTATAATATATAATTATTTATATATAGATATAAGGAGGTGCCTCATGATTTTCAAAAACTTTCTAAAGAAAAAAAGAGAAGAATTAGGTTATAGTCAAAATAAAATAGCTAAATTAATTGGGATTACTCAATCTTATTATAATACTATTGAAAGAGGAGAAGTAAAAAATCCTCCTAGTGAAGAAGTTTTAGAAAATATGGCAAAAGTTCTTAATCTTTCTGAAAAAGAAACTAGAGATTTTAAATATCTAGCTGCCATTGAAAGAACTCCTGCTATAATTTTAGAAGAGCTAAAAAAACTATCTAAAATTGAAAAAAGCAATGCAATTATTTCTAATGAAATAAAAGATATAGATAAATATATTCCTCTATACTCTAGAATAAGTGCTGGAATTGGAGCTTTTACTGATGAATCTCCAGTTGATTTCATCTCTATTCCAGGAGTTAGAAATATAGAAACTCTTTTTGCTGTAAATGTTAAAGGTGATTCTATGGAACCAACTATTAAAAATTCATCTATTATTTTATGTAGAAAAGGTGTTGATCTTAGAAATGGAGAGATTGGAACTTTTATTGTAAATGGTGAATCTTATGTAAAAAGGTTAAAAGTTACTGGAAATTATATTGCTCTAATTAGTGACAATCCAAACTATCAACCTATTTATATAGGACCTGGAGATGAATTTATAGCTGTAGGTAAGGTTTTAAAAGTTATAAATGATATTCAATAATACAAAAGCCACAGATTTCTCTGTGGCTTTTTCTTAATTCCATGTTTGACTTTTTTGTTTTCCCTTTTCATAAACTGTTATACTATCAACAGTCCCATCTTCTTGGTATCTCTTCCAAGTTCCATCTTTTATCCAGTTTTTGTATCTTCCTTCCTCCATAACTTTTCCATTATCCCAGAAAGTTTTCCATACTCCTGTACCATCACTTAGATCTTCCTTATGAAGAGTTTTACCATTTTGGTTATAGGCTTCAAGTCCAACAATCTTATTATTTTTATATCTTATAATAGATTTTACCTGTCCATTAGCATAGTAAGCCTTTTGCTCTCCATCTAACTTGTCATTGTTATAGTTTTCACTCATAACAATTTTTCCATCATCAGAATACCAAATTTTCTCTCCATGAAGTTTACCATCTTGATACTCTTCGCTACTCTCTATTATCTCTCCTAAGAAAAGTGCAAACTTACCAGTAAAAGGTTTATTTTCTCCTTTTACATAAACAAGTTTATCATTTCCATAAGTTTTTTCACTTATATCCACTACTCTAAGATTATCTTTTTTCTCTTGAGTTACTTTATTTGAAACTTCTTCTACAGATTTTTTTTCCTCTGTCTTTACATTAGAATCAATTTTTTCTAAAGGAATTAACTCATTATCTTTAGAGTGAGAGTTAATCTTTTTAGTAGAACTACTATTTAATTCTTGACTAATCTCATCTAAAGTTTTTATCTCTTTTATCTCATAAGCATTTAAATTTAACCCTAATATAATAAATGAAATTAAAATTGCCCTTTTCATTTTTTCTATTTTTTCCTCTCTTAAATTATGAAATATAAAATCAATCCCTAGAGGAAAACTAAACTATTATTTAGAGTAGTTAGGTGCCTCTTTAGTTATTGTAATATCATGTGGGTGGCTTTCTTTTAGTCCTGCACCAGTTATTTTTATAAATCTTCCATTTACTTTTAGATCTTCAATTGTAGGAGTTCCACAGTATCCCATTCCTGCTCTAATTCCACCACAAAGTTGGAATATAACATCTTTTAAGCTTCCTTTGTAAGCTATACGTCCTTCTATTCCTTCTGGAACTAGTTTTTGAGCATCATTTTGGAAGTATCTATCTTTAGATCCTCTCTTCATTGCTGCTATTGATCCCATTCCTACATAAATTTTATATTTTCTTCCTTCAAGAATAATCTCTTCTCCTGGAGCTTCCTTAGTTCCTGCAAGGATTCCTCCTAACATTACACAGTCTGCTCCTGCTGCTAGAGCTTTTACGATATCTCCTGAAAGTTTGATTCCTCCGTCAGCTATTACTCCAATTCCTCTTTCTTTACATACTTGATATACATCGTTTACTGCTGTTAATTGAGGAACTCCAACTCCTGCAACAACTCTTGTTGTACAGATTGATCCTGGTCCGATTCCAACTTTAACTGCGTCTACTCCAGCTTCAATAAGGTCAAGAGCTGCTTCAGCAGTTACAATGTTTCCTCCAATTAGATTTAAATTAGGGAAAGCTGCTCTAATTTCTTTTATTTTTCTGATAACTCCAGCTGAATGTCCATGTGCAGAGTCAACAGTAATAATATCTACTCCTGCTCTTACAAGTGCTTCAACTCTTTCTAAAGTATCATTTCCAATTCCTACTGCTGCTCCTACTCTTAAAGTTCCATGAGCATCTTTACAAGCATTTGGATACTCTGTTAAGTTATCAATATCTTTGATTGTTATAAGTCCTTTTAAATATCCTTGTTCATCTACGATAGGTAGTTTTTCTATTCTATGAGAAAGTAAAACTTCTTTAGCATCTTCTAATGTTGTTCCTACTGGAGCTGTGATAAGATCTTCTTTTGTCATGATCTCTCCAACTAATTGCTCCATATCTTTATGATATTTTATATCTCTATTAGTTACTATTCCAATAAGTTTTCCATCATCTTCAATAACTGGAAGTCCAGATATTTTATATCTTCTCATTAGATCTTCAGCAAATCCTACTGTACAATCTGCTTTTAAAGTAACAGGGTTTCTAATCATTCCACTTTCGATTCTTTTTACTCTATCTACTTCAGCAGCTTGATCAGCTATACTCATATTTTTATGAATAAATCCAATTCCACCTTGTCTAGCTAAAGCAATAGCTAAGTCTGATTCAGTTACAGTGTCCATAGCAGCACTTAAAATAGGTACATTTAATGTAATATCTTTAGTTAATCTAGCTTTTAAACTAACCTCATGTGGTAATACCTCTGATTTAGCAGGTATAAGTAATACGTCATCAAATGTGATTGCTTCTTTTACTATCTTTCCGTTCATCATCTTTCTCCTTTTTTCATAAAAATTTATTTATATTTAAAATGTAAAATTAAACCCTCAAAGAATATATTTTGAATATTATATCACAAATTTTAAAAATTTGTTACAAAAAAAAGATTTTTTATAAAAAATTATTTGTTATATACATCAATTTTTTGATATGGAATCTCAATACTATTTTTATCAAATTCCTCTTTAACTATTTCGTTAAAATCAAACATTGTTGTCCAATAATCTTTACTTTCAACCCATACTCTAAATACAAAATCTAGAGAACTTGCATTTTGCTTAGACATTCTAATAGTTTTACCCTTTTCTTTAATTACTGCTGGATGTTCGTCAGCTATTCTATTTAAGATCTCTTTTACCTTTTCAGCTGGTGTATCATATGAAACTGAGAATACCATATCCAATCTTCTTGTTGAGTTCTTAGAATAGTTTATAATAGCACCATTTGCTAATTGTCCATTAGGAATAATAATTACTTTATTATCTGTTGTAATTAAAGTAGTGTATAAGATATGAATTTGATCTACTGTTCCATTTAATGAACCTGTTGAAATATAATCCCCTTTTGAAAATTGTTTAAAGAATAGAATTAACACTCCACCAGCTAAGTTTGTTAAACTTCCTTGTAGTGCTAAACCTACTGCTAATCCTGCAGTACCTAGTATTGTTACTAATGAAGTTGCTTTAACTCCAATTACACTTATAACTACAAAGAATAAAGTAACATAAAATATTGTTTTTAAAAGTGATACTGTAAAACTTTGTAATAAAGGATCCACTTTTCTCTTTTCTAATGTTTTTGCATAAGTTGTCAAAATCATCGATAAGATTTTTGGCCAAAAAATAAGTAGAATTATTAAAATAACACCTCTGAATACTATCTTAGGTAAAATTCCCAATATGTCTGCCAAAAAGTTTTCTAGTAATAAATGCATTTGCCCATCTCCTTTAATTATTTTTTATATTTTTTTATTATATTATTTTTTTTGTCTTTTCACAAGTATATACTACCATAAATATTTAATTTTTTCTCAATTTAAGTTATAATATATTTGAGAGGTGAAATTTTATGAAACATACAAAAGGAATTTTCCAAATAATTCATGGAATGAGTGAACATAAAAATAGATATAAGCATCTTTTTAAATATTTTTCTGAGAGAGGATATCTAGTTGCTCTTAAAGAGCATCTACACCACGGATATAATAACATTGATCAAGAAAAAATTGGAATCTTTGAAAATGATTTTAATCAATTAATTGAAGATCAAGTTAATTATACAAAGGAGCTAAAAAAATTATATCCTAATACTCCTATATATATTTTTGGACATAGTATGGGATCTTTTATTGCTCAAGAACATATGAAACATTGTTTTAATATTGTAGATGGATATATTTTTTGTGGTTCTTGCTACAAGACACCTTTCCTTTGGAAATTAGCTGAATATCTAAGCTTTTTTATGAATAAAATCTATAAAAATAGAAGAGCTCACCTTATCAAAAAATTGGTATTTTTAAACTCTAATAGTAAAATTAAATCAGAATATTATTATAATGAAAACTCTTGGTTATCTAGGGATATAGAGGAAGTTAAAACTTATTGTAACGATGATCTTTGTGATTTTACATATAGTAGCAGTTTTTATTCAGATTTTTTCTATTTTTTAAATAGATTATATCTACCTACATCTTTTGAAAAAATTAATAGAGATCTACCTATCTACATAATTTCTGGAGAGATGGATCCTGTTGGAAGATATGGAAAAGGTGTTATACAGCTTAAAGAATTCTATGAAAGATTAAATTTTAAAAATGTTCAATATAAACTTTATCCTAATGCTAGACATGAATTACATAATGAAATAAATAGAGATGAAGTTTTTTTTAATATAGAAAAATGGTTAAATAACTAAAAATTTAAGGAGATGATCTAATGTATACTTGTGATGCTTGCACAAAACATGTTTGTAGAACTGGAGATTTAACTGACGCTCCACTAAATTGTCCTTGTAGAGAATTAGAAAAAATCGAGGATATAAAAAAATTCTACTTAGAAAAAGAAAATATGATGTTAGCTCATGAATCAGCTTTAGTTGAGGCTGAAGGGTATTGTCAACAAACAAGAGTTGAGGAGATAATCAATTTTGCTAAAAAATGTGGTTACAAAAAGTTAGGAGTTGCTTTCTGTGTAGGACTTGCTAAAGAGGCTAAAGTTTTTGCATCTATACTTAGACATCATGGTTTTGAAGTAGAATCAGTTATTTGTAAAAGTGGTTCTATTCCAAAAAGTTTTATAGGTATTTCAAATGATGAACAAGTAAGACCTTGTACTTATGAACCTATGTGTAACCCTATTGGTCAAGCTAAATTTTTAAGTGCTGCTAAAACTGAATTAAATATTCTTTTAGGACTTTGTGTGGGACATGACTCACTATTTATAAAACATTCAGATGCACCAGTTACTGTTTTTGCAGTAAAAGATAGAGTACTTGGACACAATCCTCTAGCTGCTATATATCTTGCTGAAGGATATTACAAAAAGAAACTTTTTAAATAAAACAGGAGTAATAAAAATGATTAAAAAAAATTCCTTATGGATAAATAATAAAAATGGACGTGAATATCAAGTTGTTAGTGAAGCTATTGATTGTACTAATGAACGTGATGGTTTAATTGTAGTAGTTTACACTTGTAAAGAAGCTGAAGGAAAACTTTTTGTAAGAGAAAAAGGGGAGTTTTTACTTAAATTCTCTCCAAAAGAGTAGAAAAAATGGACAGTTAATCAACTGTCCATTTTATTTTTAAGCTGTTGCAAAAACATAAGTATTATATATATTAATAAAGATAATTACTCCCATTAGAGCTAGGAAAAGTTTATCAACTTTCTCTTCTGAAATCTTTTTATTAACGATTCCTCCAGCCATTCCTCCTAAAACTCCACCTAGTACCATAGTTATTAAGAATACTAAGCTAACTTCTGGAATAGTTTGTTTTACAATACTTTGAACTAAACTTGCTATTTGAGAGAAAAGGATAATATAGATTGAGTTTATTGCTGCTTCCTTTGTTCCCATTGAGAAGAAATAGATTAAGATTACTAAGTTGATAGGTCCTCCACCTATTCCTAAGAATGAAGAACAGATACCTAAAATTATTCCTATCACTAGGCATAGAAGTTTATTCTCATATCTTTTAGTTTCTATTTGGCTTTTCTTTAAAGTATAGATAAAAGTTCCTATTGTCATTAATACTAATACTATTGATTGAATCATTCCAAGTACATTTTCATTAGCAAATGCCACTTTAATATGTTGAAATAACATTTTACCCATTATTCCACCAAAAACACTTCCTAAAGCTAACCAAGTTGTAAGCTTAGTATTAATCTTAGCCGAACCACCTTTTAAAGCTTTAAATACAGAGATTATAGACATTGAAAGAACTGTACAACCTGATAAAAAACTAACTGCTGATACGCTCATTACGCCAACAGCGTCAAGTACAGGTTTAATTATTACTCCTCCACCTATCCCGCATATTGCTCCAACTAACGATGAAAAAAAACTAACCACAAAAAAAATAACTGGCATAAAATTTCCCTCCAAAATATATTATAATTATTATATTATATTGCCTTTCTTATAAAAAATCAACCTAGTATTAAAAATTTAATATAGTTTTATTCAATTTCTCCCTCAATATAGTGGAAATTTTCTTATATTAAAATTTAAATTTTTATGTTAAAATATAAGCTAGAAAAAATTTTTTAAAGGGGTGAAATATGGCAAAATTTGATGAAATATACAAAGATATTGTTAAAACTATTGATGAGAAAGGAATTTGGAGTGAAGGACAAGTAAGAACAAAATATGCCGATGGCACTCCTGCTCATTACAAAAGTTATATAGGTTATCAATTTAGACTTGATAACTCTACTGATGAGGCACATCTTATAACTACAAGATTTGCTCCTAGTAAAGCACCTATTAGAGAGCTTTATTGGATATGGATTATGCAATCTAATGATGTAAATGAACTTAATAAATTAAAATGTAAGTTCTGGGATGAATGGAAGATGGAAGATGGAACTATTGGAAAAGCTTATGGTTATCAAATTGCCAAAGAAACATTTGGATATAAAAGTCAATTAGATTATGTTATTAATGAATTGAAAAAAAATCCTAATAGCCGTAGAATTATGACAGAAATTTGGATTCCTGAAGAATTAGACAAAATGGCTCTTACTCCATGTGTTCATCTTACTCAATGGAGTGTAATTGGAGATAAACTTTACCTTGAAGTTAGACAAAGAAGTTGTGATGTGGCTTTAGGACTTGTGGCAAATGTGTTCCAATACTCAATTCTACATAAATTAGTAGCTATGGAGTGTGGATTAAAACCTGCTGAAATTATTTGGAATATTCACAATGTCCATATCTATGATAGACATATGCCAAACCTATTGGAACAAGTAAAAAGACCATCTCTTGATGGAGCTACTGTTAAAATAGAAAACTTTAAATCAATTTATGATTTTAAACCTGATGATGTAGTAATTGAAAACTATAATTATGGAGAAAAAATTTCTTATGAGGTGGCAATCTAATGAGTAAACCTAAATTAAAAATGATAGTTTGTGTTGGAGAAAATAATCTAATAGGAGATAAAGTTCCTACTGGTAATGGACTTTTGTGGCACTCTATGGAGGAGTTACAATATTACAAATCTAAAACTATTGGTAATGTTGTTCTTTTTGGAGAAAATACTGCTAAATATGTTCCTATTAATCTAATGAAAAAAAATAGAAAGGTTATTGTTTTAACTCTAGAAAGTAGATTAGAGGATATTATGAAACAATACGAAGATAGTGAAAAGGATATATTTATCTGTGGTGGATATACAATCTATAAATATTATCTAGAAAATTATGAGATTGATGAGATCTATATCTCAAAATTAAAATCTCATGTTGAAGTAGCACCTGCTTCTAACCCACTATATTTCCCAGATGTAGAAAAATTTGGTTATAAATTAGTTTCTTCTACTGAATACAATGATTTTACTGCAACAATTTATAAAAAATAAGAGGGGTAGATTTTCTACCCCTGATTTTTTAATATTTAAAAATATGTAGCTCCTTTTCTCCTCTATTTATATCTATAAATCCTGTTTTACCATAGAATAAAACTCCATCTAATAGATATGTTTTCTTTTGAGCTGCTACCTCTCTAGTAGAGTTAAAGAATATTATCTCTCTATCTTCTGAAATTTTTACTCTAATAGCTTTAGCCTCATCTTCACCAACTAAATCTAAATTTCCTCTTCTAACTTGAATTTTTTCAACTTCTAAATTCTCTGGTGATATTACTGTAAATAAGATTGTATTTTCTACAAATGAAGTTTCACTTTCTATTCTAGTAGATTTTTGTAGTGTATTATACTCTTTTGAAATTTGTATATCTTTCCTACTTAATTTTACACTGTCACTCCATTTCATATGAAGAGTATTCTCTTTTTTCAAGATTACATGATTTTCTTCTAACTCAGCTTTAACATCTAAATCTAGATTAAAAAATTGTTTGTAGCTATGCTCTCCTCTTGTTAAAAATTCATCTATAACTACCCATAAATCTGGTTTAATATAGAATATTTTTCTATTTGATACAGCAGGAATAGGTTGATCTAAATATCCTAAATGTCCACCCTCTACATAATCAAATTTATCATTAAATTTATACATTGAATTTAATGGAAGAGGTGTTTTTCCAATTCCCCAAGAGCCATTAAATTTTGAAAACAGTTGATTATCCATTATTATTGTATTATGTGAGTAGTTATTTTTTAACTTTATTCTAGTTTCATCTCCCTCTACATAAGTATATCTTCCTGAGTCAATAAGAAAATCTTCTCCTCTATAAGTTAAATTAAAATGTAACATATCACCATGTCCATGTCCACTTCCTATTGATCCACAAGTAAACCATAGATAATTTCCCTTTTCATCAAAAGAGTCACGTAAATAGAAATTCCCACTATTTTGTAAAGCTACTGATGTATAATCTGGTTTTTTAGCTTGTAATTTCGAATAGTTCTCTATACTTTTTTTATCTAATTCCCAAATTGATTCAAAATCTATCTCTTCAAATCCACCAAATTTAAGCTTCTCATCTTCTAAAACTGCTGCACATCTTGTAATTATATCTCTTAAATCTGTATCGTCACTATCCCCTTGCATTGGTTGATGATGGTTTGGTTTTTTCATAGCAAAGTTTGAAAATCCTATTTTTCTTATACTTTCTCTAATAAATTGAGGAATCTCCATATTATGATGTTTAAATTGTACTGCTGTTTCTAAAAGACAATTTAAAACTTCATTTTGATACATAGGAGATTGTTCCCAATGAACTCCATCTGGAAGTATTTGAATTTTACATTGATGTTCCAATCTTTTTAGTGGAACTGTAAAATAATCTGTATCTAATTTCCCGTAGTAAAAAGCAAAAGTTATCAATCCACAATTTTGAAGAACTCCCCAGTTACTTAAAGTTCTAAAATCATCATAGATCTCAAGGAGAATATCACATTGTTCCTTTAAAGAGTTATATACTTTCTCTTTAAAATCTTCATCAAATTTATACTCTCTTTCAAATAGCTCCATTGTTTTTATCCAGTTAATACATCTAAGCCCCATCTCTATTGTACGAGCACAATCTTTAAATTCTGGATTGGTAAGTTCAACACTATCTATCCAAGAGTTCATCTGTCTTATAAATGTAGTTAGATATTTTTCATCCTTTGTTAAAAGATAAGCTTTACCTAAAAAAGTCCAATATTTATGTCTATTTAGCATAAATGCCCATTCTTCATCTTCAAAAGGAATCTTATTCCATTGAATCTCTCCATCAAATTTTACAGGTATATTACAAGCTTCCATATCCCATTTGTGATTAAAGATAAAAGTGTTATCACAAATCATATCAGCAGTTTGTAATAAAAGCTCCTTTGTCATATCCATATTTTCTCTCTCCCTTAAAAAATATTTTATTGAATTTAAAATTCTATAATTATAATAACAAATTATTTTTTTATTTTCTAGAGGGATTATTTTAAAGTTATTCTAATATATTAGAATATAAAAAGAAAAAAGCTGAGCAAATTAAATTTACTCAGCTAAAATTATTTTTTATACTAATAAGCTATATTGTATAGTTTTTCTATATCTTCCAATGTTACATCTTTTGGATTTCCACCTGTACATACATCTGCTAACGCATCTTTTGATAGTTTTGGTAATCCTGATTCTGGGATGTTTATCTCTCTTAATGTTTGTGGGATATGAACATCTTTTGATAGTTGTCTTACTGCTTCTACTGCTGCCTTAGCTGCTTCCTCTTTTGTCATTCCTGTTGTATCTACTCCCATAGCTCTTGCTATATCTCCATATTTAT